>JACDDG010000440.1 GCA_013817115.1 Parachlamydiaceae bacterium
CACCAGATCGAGGGCTTTAGCCCTCGATCTGGTGACCGAAAGTTTCCGCGGTAACGCTCTTCGGTATTATGGAGGCTACTATGCACGGCATTGGAACGTGCTACAATTGCTGCTCGCAGCTTAAACTTATGCGTAAAACTATGTCCGCACCTCCTAATTAACAAATTTCAAGTCATTGATAATTAATGACTTATAAAGCTGAAATTTGATAATTCTCGATAGAGGGGCCGAAAGGCTCTGCTTCGCTCTGCGTTAAAAATCAGAGGGGCTATTTCCCCTTGAGTCCTATGGCAAGGCATTTCTTCCGTTTGCAAAATAGACTTGCTAACACAAAATTTGCCATGAAATCCTGCGCCCTTTTTACATAACCCCCCTCCGGAAAAAGGGAAGAATGTAGACATTTAGTCTTGAATTAATAATTTAATTGTTTTACTAGTTTAAATAGATATACTCCAGATCTTATTAACCGGAATTTATTACGAGGAAAGTTGTGAAAACAGCCATCATTGGAAGTGGAATTTCCGGCTTAGCGGCAGCATCTCACCTACACTTCCAAGGGCACAATATCACCGTATACGAAGCCAATAACTATATTGGCGGTCACGTCAAAACCATAAGAATTCCTATTGAAAGTTTAACGAACAATATTGAACCATTTCCTGTTGAAATGGGCGTCTTCATGCATGACCCTAAATATATTCATCCTCTTATGAATGCTAATGCCAAAGAGCTAGGGATTAAAATACGCGAAATTCCCCTTACTTTTTCTTTTCAAAATCTCAAATACAATCTGTCATGGACTACAAAATCACGATTTTCCGGAATCTTAAGAAATCTGTCAGTGTTTTACTCAATAATAAAAAAAACAATATTTAAGGGAAACTTTAATCAAAATGTTTTCTTCTTCATGGAATTACAACGTTTTCTTCGAAATATGCCTAGAATATGCTTGGATGATCAGTTTTGCCAAATGAGTCTATATGACTTTATTCGCAAAGAACAATACTCTGATTGCTTCCTAGACAATTGGTTACTTCCTCAAATGATGTGCTGGTGGGGCATAACCCGTAAAAATGCAATGTTGATCAATATTCAGATCATTGTTCAATCAATGTTTTTTGTGTCTTCTGCGCCTCAATATATTTTTGAGGGTGGTTGGGATAGGTATTTAGAAAAAATTTACAGCCCATTTCTCCATTCAATTCGAACTAATAGTTATGTAAATCGTGTTTTGAGAAAAAATCAAAAAGTTGAAGTTACTTCAAACAATCTCACAGAGATTTATGACAACCTTATTTTTGCTATTCCTCCAAGCGCAATTACGAAAATACTTCAGCATAAAAACCCAGAAGAAGAACGAATTCTTAATTCTTTCACAACCATTACTACAAGGGTTTACTTGCATCGCGACGACAGTTGGATGCCAACAAATCAAGAATGGTCCACGATCAATCTTATCCAAGATACTAGAGGTGATTTTTGCACCTTATATTTCGGAGGATTAGACCTAAGAAAACCATTACTCCTAGTGACGTGGGGAGATAAATTAAATGAAAGTCCTGATCCATCAAAAATTATTACGACTACCGACTGGCTACGAACGCTCCCTACTGTAGAATATACAAAAGCTTCCCACTCTATTCACTCGCTTCAAGGTAAAGACCACATTTGGCACTGTGGGGCCCATGTAGATGCTCTTGACCCAACAAATCAAAAAAGCATTCCTTCTTTATGGCATGAGAATTCTTATCGAAGCGGATTATATGTAGCAGACCTTATACATCGCGCGAAAATCAAGCAGGAAGAAAATGAATAATAAGGTAGATTACCTCGTATTAGGAAGTGGCTTGTCAAGCCTTTCTTTTTCAGCGCTAATGGCCCAAAAGAAATCAGTCAAAATCCTTGAATGTCACGAACATTTTGGAGGATATGGCCACACATTTGCCGTTGGCGACTACCGATTCAATTCTCAACTACATTATGTTCCAAGCTGTGGAAAGAGTGGTATCGTTTACACACTTCTTTCCCGACTTGGCTTAGAAAAAGATGTAACTTTTAATCTGTTAAATTCGCAAGGATACGATCGAGTCTATTGTGGCGACAAACAACTTCACATTCCCTATGGCTATGAAAATCTTCAAAAAAATATGAAGCAAATCTGTCCTCAAGCAGGAAATGAAATTCAGAAATTTATCCAAATTCTCATGACCTTCGAAAAAGCAGCGAATAATTTCCCTCTACATTTTCACCAGTCTTATAAAATTATAAAAGCTTTACCCAGTTACATAAAACTCTTTAAATATCGTAATGCCACACTCCAAGATATCTTTGATGAATGCCATCTTCCAAAAATTCTACAGACTTTAGTTGCAGGACAATTGATCGACTATATGCTTCCTCCTAAAGAACTTTCTTTTTTTGTTTGGGCCGCTTTGTTTAACGCGTATAATGCAGGAGCCTACTATCCGACTAAACACTTCGAAAATGTTGTTGATTCACTTGTTAAATCAATTCAAGATCATGGAGGAGAACTCTGCTCAAACGAACGTGAGATCGATTTTATCACTGAAGGTAAAAC
>JACDDG010000050.1 GCA_013817115.1 Parachlamydiaceae bacterium
CTTAATCCCGGGGCTTTCTCTTTGCCAAAAACCAAAATTTGAACGCTCTTCGGTATATATCAAAAGTTTGCCAAACCGTAAAATATCGCCGATGCTGAAGGGTTTTCAAATCAACAGGGCAATTATCCAGCTCGCAAATAATTCGTTTTTGTTGAATTCAAAATGCTAAAATAAACAATAAATTTTGTCAAAAAAAAGCTTTCATTTCTTCAAATTTTAAAAAAAATTTTGAAGCGTCTTTGAAATTGGCGCAAAAATGTAGCACCCATTCTAATCATAATTTTAACGATTTTTTTTTAAAAAAGTTAAGCAGCTAAAAAAATTTCATTAAAATCTTTTTGTAGACCATGTCTATTAAATTGTGGGTTTACTGACATCTATACCCAGACCACATGATCCCTATGCGCAGGCGCAGGATTCCAAATGAGACCAATCTTCCGCGCTCAGCTCCTCGGCAATAGCTTAGGCTATTACCTCGTCGCTAATCGCAGCATCTTGGTCTCATTTGAAATCCTGCGTCTACGCATAGGGATCATGTGGTCTGATACCGAAGAACGTTCAAATTTTGGATTTTTGGCTTTGAGAAATCCCGGGATTAAGCGATCAAAAAACGACCCAATATTATATGGGGCCATTTTTGATCGCTTAATCGCAGGAGCTTTCTCTTAGCCAAACAACCAAAATCGGAACGCTCTTCGGTATGAGCTTTTTTGCCTTTTGTCAATTTTAAAAGAAGGTGAGGATTAGTGACTTGAAATACAATATAGATAATTGATATTATTAAAACCATAAACAGGCAATAAATTTTATTTATTGAATTTAATTTAATAATACAATATTCACTAACTAATCTACTCAAAAAAACTTATCACTCTTGATCTTAATTTAGAATTCTGCAATAATTCATAACATAATAAGGTTCATAATGAATAATATAGATAATTTTAATAAAATCGCTTCAATTTTAAAAACTCAGCATTGCGAGTCTTTAGATCGAAAAATTATGCATGATTACACTCCACGCCTGTGGGGAGAAACTTTTGTTAATCGCTCTTCCTTTGAAGGAAGAATTATTTGCTTCATTCGCGGGTCAATGTCAATTGATAATTCTCAGAAAAAGTGGAAACATATTTTTCGTAATATGTTCATTCCAGAAACAAATTCTTTAATTAATAGTTTTTCAGAAAAAGAAAAAAATGAAATTTTTAAATTAAAATACACTTATTTAAAAAAAAATAAAAATCTGAAAGATAATTTTAAAAAATCGTTTTCACCTTCAAATCCACAAAAAAATGCAAATATAGGCGAAAACTCTATTCCGTTACACTGGTCAAAAGATGCTGCACAACTGAAGCTTATCTCTTTACTGGCGACTTGGTCTTCAAAACACACCTCATCTGATACACAAATTGTAGAGGCGCTTTTTGGCCTTAATAATCACGAGGATATTTATAATCCAATATTTTTAGAAAAATTTACTTCACATGTAAATAGAGCCCTTTCTAATCAATTATCTAATGATTTATTAGTATGTCCATTAGTTTGTAATTTAATAAATCATGCAATATGGACTGAACAAAAATTTCAAACGGTTATCGAATCTGGACATTCTCAAAGCTTTTCCGATGCAAATTTGGAATTAAAAAAATTATCTTCCAAAACAGCAGACTCCATAAAAAAACTTAAGCTTCAAGATAAAACTCTTATTTTCGGCGGAATTCTAGCACGTGCCCCAAAGATCAACCTTTTCGAATCTAGTCACGATTCTGTATATCAAAATCTTCAAAATCTCTTAAATGAAGAGCCCAACAACAATAAAATTGTTAAATTTCTTGAGGAAATTTTACAACAAATTCAACCCTCCTTTGAAAATCGAGAACCAATAATTCCAAAAGAAGTAGCTACAAAAATTAGCAAAATTTTAGAAGACGGGTTTCTCAGCTTTATTTTTCCAAACCTAAATAAATCACTTATAAACTCTGAACAAAATTTTTCGCAAAAAATACTGCTGGCGATCCCGGAACTTGTGCGCCATGGAACGAATGCGACTCTTTCTTTTGCAGAAAAGAAAATCATTGAAGGGACTACAGAAAAATTTTCTAAAACTATTAGCAAAGAACTATGTCTTGAAATTGTAAAAAAAGCATCTGAGGGAAATCTCAAACAGCTGTTAAAAGACAAGATTGGTCCCTCTGTCAAAGAACACTTATCCGAAATGCGCACAATCCTCATATCAAGTTTAAACTCTTTAGGGGAAATCTTACCGACTGCTGCAACAGAACTTATTAGTGCTTTAAATTATGGTGAATTAGGGAGTCCAGAATCTCCATTATGGCTAGAGGTATCATGTCAGCAGAATGGAAAGTACTCGTTATCCGTTTATGCAACAGGGCATGCTGCAGCATTTCAAGGCGCTGTACCTTTAATGTATCAAGATTTAACCATAAATCAGCTTGATACTGACTTTTTCATGCGATTTTTTACTTATCGTGCTTGGCCAAAATGGGATGCCAAAATTCAATACAGTCTTAAAGATATTCACCAAGAGCTTTTTGCATCATTGAATACGAAGCCTTCCTCAACTGAGGGACAACTGCAAAATTTAAGCAATGAAATTCAAAAAACTTCCGGAGCTTGGGGCCTTTGCAAGGCTTTAATTTGCTCACATCACACCTTTAAATCCACCAAAGATAGAGAATACTTTTTCTATAATTGGAAAAAAAACGCTCTTATTGATACATGGATGCAACTTCAAAGCTCACCGAACTTCAAGAACAATTTAAATCAGCACAAATCATTACAAACGGCTTCTGAAAATCTGGCAGAAGAAGCCGTAACCCTTTTTGATCAGGGTGTTATCGACATTAATGAATACAAATCTATCTTTGCGACGACGTGGGAGATTAACGAAACGTTCAATGGTGCAAATTTAGCAAAACCGTCGCGTAAGAAAACAAGTGTTATTCCTCCAGAAATTGTTGACAAACTGCAAGGATTTTTTGGGCATATCCCCGCTAAGAATTCTTTTTTGGCGAGAAAATTGATCATCGATATCTTAGGTACTAAGGTTGAACCTGTCCTAGATGAAATTTTTGAAGATTTTCATGCTGCTTCACCAATTCCCACTGCTTCTTCTCCTATTTCTCAAAAATTAGCTCCCCCTACAAAAGAAACACGCTTTGAGACCTTTAAACGATTAGGAAGAAAATTTACTAATATCTTTTTGGATGCAACGATAGGCATAAATCTAAATGATTTATCTGCTCCGACAGCCTACACGTACTTAAAAACGGCTTTCACCGTTGCGCGCATCACTTATTCGATTTTCTTTACTCCACATGCATTAGCAGTTAACCTTCAATGGGCTATTGTAACTATTGCAGGAAAGGCTTTAGTCGCTCTTGTTGAAACCTGCTTTCCAGCACAAGTCTCTTTCGTAAGAGGAAAACTTAATCATGTGTACAAGCAGTTGGAAGAATGGAGATTACGTTTAATCGCCTACGCTACAGCGCGTCTTTTGCTGAACGATAAGCAACGCAAAGACTTTACAGATCTCATTACAAGCTGGCAATCGTTATTATCAAATGAAGGAAAACTTTCCTTTGAGCTACCAGAGCCTTCTCTGCCTCCATTAAAAACTCATTCATTTAAGAAATTTACACCGGAGATTTCCGTTCCCGCTGATGATATTAACATTTATCCTCATAAATTTATTTCTGTAGAACCACCTCCGAACATTACAACTGAAAACTGCCTTCAATTTATAAATTACAGCCTCGCACAGGCTGCGGAATTAGTGCCGGATAAGAAAGAACTCTTCGATTATTTTGGAAAGGCTCAACAGAATATTTCCTCTAATTCTGAGAAAAAAATTTTTAATACAGTTGCTGCAGCCACTTACTGTAATGATCAAATTAAAGCTTTGCCTGTTCCTCTCCCTGACAATCAACAGGACTGCTGGTCTCAAGTTAACGACCCTCATCTTCACCTTGAGCAAATGTGTTCTCTCACACTAAAACTCTATTCCTATACGCAAAATGCCAAAATCAATAATGAACTACAAAATCAAATAATCATCAGTCTTTATAAAGCCTATGCGATCATCGATAAGTTGGCCCGTCGCTGCCCGGAAGCTGATCTTGAAGGGTATAAGGTTAATCCTTGGGCATTAGCTTTGCTCAAGAAAAATGCCTTCTTCCGCATTGTAGATTCAGAGGTTCAAAAACAATTTGCCCAAGTCTGCGCTTATTTCGGAATAGACTTTCGAAAAGATTATAGTGATGCTGAAATTGCAGATTTATCTTACAATTCCCTGTTTTATGAAAATGACTCCAATTCTTTTTACAGCGAAAGTAGTGATAACGCAGCCTACTCCTTAAAGACTTTACAAGAAAAAATTGGCCTTAATTCTAGAACTGCTCAAGCTCTAAGTCCTGCAGAAAGGCGTTACTACACTGGTCTTCTTTTAAAACCTGAAATTCAACAAAAATTGGAAGAGCTTGGTATTGCCCAAAATGCTTCTTTTGCTAGTAAGCTCGGGATGCTTTATGCCGATGGAAATTGCTCCCCAGACGGAAACAAAGCTTCTTCGTTAAAAATTCTTCCTCGCAGCTTTTCACTGTTAAGATTAACAAATTTTTTAGCTAATAACTTTGTTGAAAGCATTGAATTTGACAGTGCAACCCAAAAAACACTTCGAAATCAAACCTCTATAAAGGATATCGATAGCTTCTCCCCTGCCACTTACATCGAAGAAGATAGTTCCTTAAGAACGAACCTAAGCTATTGGACCTCTGGAAAATTGTTTGAATGGACCACAGGAAGATTATTTGAGAAGCAATCGACTTACCTTCCTTTTAGATATTTGCCAGGTTGCCATACGACTGTTAAAAAGTTAAAAATTGGAAATGCAACCAAAAGAGATAAACTAGCCCCTGTAGAAAATACGGATATATTTTCGCTAAATCTTCTCAATAATAGATCAAAACATTTTATTCATAGACTTTATGATGCTAAATCGCCAGATTCTGACCAAAATACTTTTTGCCAAATCATCACCAACTACTTGCATCAACGCAATCGTGAACAGAATGAGATTATTAATAATACGTCTGGATTCAATAACCAAAGGCAAACAGAAGAAACTTGGCTATTTTCCAAACCGAATGATTTGAAGGGCACTAATATGCTTGAAAATCTTTCCAAGAATGAACGTGCAGCTATCGAAATGATCTGGAGCGACGAAGCTGATCAGGCCGTAAGGACGCTAGCCTTTTTTAGCCAACGTATTGAAGAATTATACACAACTGAATTTTTTATGCTCTTTGAGATTTTGCTTCTTCGCAGCGATGTGTTAGAACAACAGCTGAAAACGGATCCTATGTTTGCAAAAATCTTAGGTAATTTTTTTAAAATCGCCTTAGCGCATTATGCAGCGGAAAAGTACCGTGATCGGGCTCTTAACTTCATTGAAATCGGCATTTATGCACTCTCTAAGGCCCGCACGTTTAATCCATGTGCAGATAAATATTTTCCCAATTTTCCTGAAGCTCTTTTAAAAATTTCCATATCTGTTAACGAATCTGCGATTTCAGGCAAAATGCTCCGATTAATGCATGCTTTCTATTCTTTTGTAGATCCATCGATGGTATCGCTAGAGGATAAAAAAAGAGCATGTCATCATTTTTGTCAAATTACAGCTAGGGCCAGATCTCATCACAAAGGAGTTTCTTCCTCTTTAGCCATGGGGAATTTTAAATGGATTTTAACGATAGCAAAAACTTTAAACGAAAACCCGGAAATCCGTAATGAAGTGCTGAACGCACTCGCTAAAGAATTAAATATTCTTCCTAATGGAAAAGAGGTTTCTTGGAATGGTGAATATCCTCACTTTTCATCCGGACTTATGTCTTTGGGGATCGATCTGCAAAATGGGCTGAGTTATACTCAAGAAAGAGAAGATTTAAAAGATCAAATTATTACAGAGCTTAAAAAAGTCTATGGCAACAGCCAGTTCGAAGTTTATTTTCGAAATGGACAATACCATGTAAAAACGGAAAAACCTTTTATCGGAAATACCGATGATTTACTCATTATAACTATTGAACAAACTGTTATAGATGGTAAACATCAATTACAATTTCGCAAAATTCACAAAAATATCATTTATCGTTGGGTAGAATTCTCAACTCAACCTCCTTATACGGCTACTGACAACTCTAAAACTAAGTCTCTTTGGCTTGAAGAGAAACAAACCGGAAAAATTCGACAACTTCTCACTTTGCATAATGGAGTATTTGAAAATATTCAGTCGGTCGAAAAACAAGCCAAAGGGGCCTATACTTTTCTAACGCCTGAAGCTGTTTTAGACAAAACCAACGGAGTTAAAGTAGACCTCACTCGGAATGCATATGGGCTTGGGTTATTAGCCTGGTTCCAACCCTTATCTGCAATTCAAGCTTTTCGTTCTATACTTCCTCCTTACAACTTAAATCGGATTGAATTTTCAAATCTTGACCTCATCTTCACCATGGAAAATATCGGTAGCGAGAAGAGAGGAATGTGTTCTAGGCAAATCCCCGGTTTTTACATTGCCGAAGAACAAAGACCTGCTGAGAAGAAGCCTGTCCTCAATAATTTCGCCAGCTATCTTCTTTTAGAAAATCAACAGAAGCAAAATAAAATTATTCTATCATCAGACAACTTAAAAACGGCTTTAGCATCATGGTTGTTAAAAAAAGCTGGAAATGTTAGCAGTTCACGCTTTTTAGATAAATCTTTAGCTCCTTTAGTTGACACCTTCTTGCCGACAAAAGAAAAAACTCATTCCTATTTTGTCTACGGAATAGACGAAGCGGGTCGCTTGACGAGCGAAGATCCAACTGCATTTCTACATTTATTACTCTATTGCCTAGCCCAAGAAGAATTGACAGATGCCTGCCATTATCTAACACTCTTTGAGGGATGTGGTAAGCGTATGAAATATGCTGCCGAGATATCAGCCTTAATTCAATCAATTGAAATCGCCGCGATGCTATTCAACGACCCCTCTCTAGGACGTATCGCTTTACGGTTATGTGCTATTAAAGAAGAAAATCGATTGATCCAGAACGTATCTCAAAAGGGCAATGAAGGTTCAAGTGAAAAATTTATAACATGGCTTTCATTACAAGTTAACATGCACAGATACCTAGATAAGCGGAACACTCTCCCTCACTTACCCATCGATGAATATCAGGAACTTTTTATTCTGTACGCTATGGCAAGAAAAGGAAAAGAATTCGCTTTAGATTTTAAAAACAATCAATCTGCTGAATTCGCAACGTTATTTGAAACAATTGGAGCAGATTACCTGGCTGAAAATTTTTTAATGCTTCCGGAAATGGCATCTAGATATACGCATTTAAAGAATAAATATAGTATGGATGGCGATATTAAACCAAGTTTTTCAACAATTGTATCAGAAATTGTGAAGGAAAACCTAATAAATATTCAAAATCTTACCCATTCACCTAAAACAACTGACGGATCCATCACAACAGAAATACAGTCAGGACTTAAAGAACATGCCATACAAAAATTGATTAACCTCCTCCCGATCAACTCAAAAAAATTGCTTAAGTCAGTCTTTCAAAAATATTCACTCTCTTTAACTTTAAAATATTTATTTACAGATTTTCGAGAGACTAATGCGAAAACCTTCTCTAATTTCGTGTCCGATTATGGTTTAGCTTTTAATAAAAAAACAACTACTGATCAAATAGGTTGTGATAATTTTGCTGATCAAGCAAAAGAATTTAAAAACAAGCTTCGCAAAGATTGCAATTCAAAAAGATTACACGACACTATTTATGCTGAATCAGAATTCCTGCTTTTGGTTTCTAATTCCAAATTAAGAAGATTCTTTCCCGATCCGGAAATTATTAAATCTATCCTTGAGCAATATCAATCCAACCTTGAGGAATTAGAAAGAATTCGAGGAAAGACAGATTTAAATAACATTTCGTTGTCAGGGATAAATGGGGACTTACAAGCGTTCGAGCAAAAAAAAAGTCATCTTCAAAGGCAATTCGAACAATTGATGCACTCGGGTCGCTATAATGCCCTCGCTGAAGAACTTTCATCGAAATGGGAAGAGCTACCTATACACTTTTCAGAACTTTCTTTTGACAAACTTAGCTCACATTTTTTCACCTACTACCAATTAGCCATAGGAATTCCTCCAATAAAATACTGCGTAGGTACTGATAAACATGATAAATTTTTATCTAAGGCCAGCGCCTTTAAAAAATCATTGCGATTAGTGCACGGAAAAGATGCGGGTGAGAAGCAGCTTCTCGAAATACTTCAGCGAGCTAGCTCACCAAACTTTATTTCTGTATTTCCTAACCCACACGATTTTGAAGTTAATATACAGGAATTAATTGCGAACTTAGAAAATAATGTGCCTACTGAACAAAATAATCCTGTGGGCGATAAAGTACATTCTGAAAAAAATTCTTTCATCTCATCTTTACAAAAAGCCTGTTTAACCGAAAAAGCTCTAACATCTTTTAAAGACTACGTTTTTTCGTACGCTAAGAATCAAGCACAATCATTGCTTGTAACAAACGGGATTTCATGTGCATCGGCACTGGCCGGATTAGCCATTCCTGCACCAATAAAATTTGCTTTGAAATTTGGCCCCCTAGCTTATAAAGGGTATCAGGCTTATGACGCTATAACAAAAAAATATAATCTGATCGAAAAAAAACGTGCTTTAGCTTCTGCTGAAAGACAAGCTTTGGTAGAGAAAAATAATCAAGCAGAAGTGCCCTTAACATCAGTTTATCTTAAGCAACTAAGCTCGGACGATGCCAAGTTTGCACTACCCTGCCAACACCTCTTAAATAAGCATTTTAAAAAGCCTTCAGCTGATTTAATACCAATTGAACCTATTTTGCCCTTTGACTGCCCATCCGATAATCCGATCGTAAAAAAAGCCTTTGAGCGTTTAAATGAGAGCCTAGTTGACTTCTATGCGCGCCCTCAAGCTGAAAAACTCTCTGAAGAATTAAATAGCTTAGAGAATTTTTATCAACTTAATTGCGAATTAGAGCACTTAAGAAACCAGCTACAAAGCATTCTTGAAAAAAACAAAAGAAAACTATTATTAATAGGCAAAAGAAAGCCCACGTTAGAAACCCGTCCTGATGATGTTGTCATCACTTCTCGTATAAAAGAAAGCAGTTTTAAAAAAGCCCAGACAAATTTCTCATTAGAGATCGATGCAACATTTAGCCGACTAGTCAAAGCTTTTGTAGATGACAGTAATACTGAACTTATGCGTCTTGCATCTATTGACAACTCTCAATTGCCACAACTTAAACTTAAACTCTATCGCTATTTATTAAGAGCAACTCGCCTGCAACACATTGAACGTGCACTAGCAATCCAAAAAAAAATCAATCCAAACATTTTTGACGACCCTGAAAACAAAATTCGAATAAGGCAATTGAGCTTTGAGCTTGGACGGAAACGAGCCTACCCATTTTCAGATGCATTGCCATCAAGGCTTATGCGTGGTTACCTAGCTTTCGAATATGGCTCAGGCATGATGTTATGGGACCGACAAGTAAATCAATTGCAAAATATGTTATTGGGAAATCACTCACGTGCTCTTTTAGAGCTCATTATGGGAAGTGGAAAAACTGTTTTTGGAACTCCGATGATCAGTTTTTTCGGATCTAATGGCAAACAAGTGATTGCCAATTTCTTTCCCGAAGCATTGGCTTCAGAAAACATTAAAGATCTCAGTAAACGCTCGCATAATTTTTTTGGTCAAACAGCGAATGCATTTAAAATCAGTCGTGGTCAACCACTGACTGAAGAGAATCTATGGGGACTTCAGAGCCTGCTGATGCGTGCTATGGACCTCAAGGAAAACCTTAATGCTTGCAAAAAAGATTTTCAAGCTCTGCAACTAATTTTCATTGAGGAGGCAAACAGGGCAATTCAACATCCTAAAGAAAAGAATGAAGCGCTTCTTTGGGGCTATATGAAGCTGCTCGGGTTTATACGCAAAAACGTACGAGCTAATATTGACGAAGCTCACCTACTGCTGCGCTACAATGAAGAACTTAATCATCCAACCGGATCAAAAAAGAAAGTCAAGCAGAGTTACGTTAATGTGATATCCGAGTGTATGCGTCTGTTGGTAGCAATTCCAGAAATTAAAGAAAAAATCGCTATTGAAGAAAATGATCAAACGTTGTTTAGCACAGAAGAATACCACACTACCATCAAACCACTTTTAGCCAAAAAGCTTGTTCACTTTCGCCCCTTTGCTATTCTGCCAGAACAACGAAAGCTATTCATCGAATATCTTTGTGGAAATCTTACCGAAACGCCAGATT
>JACDDG010000051.1 GCA_013817115.1 Parachlamydiaceae bacterium
CCTATGACGCAATTAGTAGCAGCCTCGATGTCTGTAGCATTCATATCTTGCATTTTATCTTCTGCAATCTTTCTTGCTTGACTTCGAGTTATTTTGCCAACTTTATCGCGGTTAGGCACGGCAGATCCTTTCGGAAGGCTCAGTGCTTTTTTCAGCATTTCTGCAATTGGAGGCTTTTTGCATATAAATGTAAAAGACTTATCTGCAAAAACTGTAATCACGACAGGCAAGATATCGCCGACCATCGCTTGAGTACGTGCATTAAATTCTTTACAAAAAGCCATAATGTTGACACCTGCGCCACCCAAAGCTGGACCGATAGGCGGTGCCGGGTTTGCTTTACCTGCAGGTATCTGTAATTTAATAAATTTAACAATTTTCTTTTTTGCCATATTTCCTCAATACTAGTCTAGTAACGTAAGTTACAAAATTACACAGGTTCGTTTTCTTCTGAAATCTCTTCAACCTGGCTAAATTCGAGGTCATCGACGCGTGTATCACGACCGAATATCGATACGAGTACACTTAAACGTCCTTTATCATGGAAAACTTCCGTAACAGTTCCTATAAAGTTAACAAAAACGCCTTCCACAATTTTAACTGCATCACCAACTGCGAATTTGTGTTTCTGTGTAACTTTTTCTTTCTTCTCTTCGAGATCACGTAAAATTTCATCTACTTCTTTCTGAGTTAATGGCGTAGGCACTGCCCCACCTAAAAACTCTAGAACACCCGCAGTTTGCTTAACATAGGCCCAAGATTCGTCAGTTAATTCCATATGTACTAAAAGATATCCAGGCCATAAACGCTTCTCGACAATCTTTTGTTGTCCATTTTTAACTTCCGAAACATTTTCTGTCGGTAAAAGGACGCGATCTATAAATTCAGCTACGCCTTTAAGTTCTCGCTGTTCCTCAATGGACTTTTTAATTTTCTTTTCGTGAGTCGGCACTACTTGAACAACATACCACTTATGCATTATTTCTCCGCGCTAGCCATGCTCTAAAATCTATAAACTATACATGTGTTAACCAAAAATATAATGGAACACGACCCCTAAGGAGTTCAAAACACTTTGAATGGCAAGATCTATACAATAGATGCCCAGCCCAAAAATAAATGTAGCCCCAACAACAAGTTTGCAATAGAGGCGTAGTTCATTAGGTTCAGTCCAAGTGATCTTCCCAAACTCTTCTTTAACACTTCCTACAAAATCAAATAAGGACCAGCGCTGGGAAGCAGCTACTTGTACTGGAACTGGTTTTTTTACTTCCATAACTTTAATATCCACTGTCATAGTACGCTCATTTTTTTTGAGTCATATAGGAACTACTAGCAAGAGACATCCTGGGCAAAACGAGTGCGGAGGGGATCGAACCCCCGACCGGCGGCTTTGGAGACCGCTGCTCTACCAGCTGAGCTACACACCCAATATCTCGTACACAGTAAAGTTTTTATTGACTTCCTCGACTGACTTAAAGCCCCGGGGTTTCGGTCTTGTAAGTGGATTCGTATTAAATAATACTGACCCACTTACGAGACGCAACCGTGGGAGCTTTCAATCAACCTAAAGCATCACTAAAAACTTTACTATGTACTAGAATTAAACCAAAAATTTTGGATTATTCTAGATTAAAGACTATTTGATAATTTCTGAAACAGTTCCCGAACCAATAGTACGCCCGCCTTCACGAATAGCGAAGCGCATTCCTTTTTCAAGGGCTACAGGTTGGATTAGTTCTACAGTAATTTCAACGTTATCTCCTGGCATAACCATCTCGACGCCTTCAGGCAATCCAACTGTACCAGTCACATCTGTTGTACGGATGTAAAGCTGTGGTCTGTATCCGCTGAAGAATGGCTTATGACGGCCGCCTTCTTCTTTGGTAAGAACATAGATAGTACCTTTAAATTGAGTGTGGGGCGTGCAAGTACCTGGCTTTGCTAATACCATACCGCGCTCAACATCTTTCTTATCAAGACCGCGCATTAGGACACCGACATTCTCGCCGGCACGCGCTTCGTCGAGAAGCTTGTTGAACATTTCCAAACCAGTAGCTGTTGTTTCTCTTGTAGCACCAAGACCAACGAGTTGTAATTTATCGTTAATACGAACGATACCTTGTTCAACACGTCCTGTTGCTACAGTTCCACGACCTGAAATCGAGAACACGTCTTCAATAGGCATTAGGAATGGCTTATCAACTTCACGAGCAGGAGTAGGGATTTTTTCATCGACTGTTTTCATCAAAGTTTCGATAGATTCCACCCACTTAGGATCTCCTTCAAGAGCTTTAAGTGCTGAACCACGAATAATTGGTACATCTGTGTAGCCTTTTGATTCTAGAAGTTCATGCATTTCAAGTTCTACGAGTTCTAGCAAATCTTGGTCTGCTTCGCCTAGCATATCGCACTTGTTTAGGTAAACAACGATAGCTGGGACACCAACTTGTCTTGCTAGCAAAATGTGTTCACGCGTTTGAGGCATCGCACCATCTGTTGCAGCGACTACAAGTATAGCTCCATCCATTTGTGCAGCACCCGTGATCATGTTTTTGACATAGTCGGCGTGTCCTGGGCAATCGACGTGAGCATAGTGACGTGCTTCAGTTTCATATTCTACGTGAGTAGAGTTAATCGTAATTCCCCGAGCTTTTTCTTCTGGGGTATTATCAATCGAAGCATAATCTCTAAATTTTGCTCCGCCATGTGAGGCAAGAGTCTTAGTGATTGCAGCTGTTAATGTTGTTTTGCCATGATCGACGTGACCAATGGTTCCAATATTAACGTGTGGCTTTTCTCTTTTAAAAGTTTCTTTTGCCATTTTGTTAGCTCCGGTACTTTTTTAATGTTTGTTTCGTTCTTTTCTGCCCAGAATAGGAATTGAACCTACGACCTTTTGCTTACCATGCAAGTGCTCTACCACTGAGCTATCTGGGCATATAATTTATGTGTTTCACCGGACTACTGCCGGAAACACGTCAGTATAGATTGTCTGCTAAAATACAGCAAGAAAAAAACAAGATTCTCTTGCTTTTTTCGAACTTCATCTTTGCCGGAATGTAATGCGCGCTTTTGTTAGATCATATGTCGACATTTCAACTGTGACATTATCACCGACAAGCACACGAATATTCTTCATGCGCATTTTACCGCATAGATGAGCGTTCACTTGCATTCCATTTTGCAATGCAACTCGGAAGGTCATGTTGGGCAATAATTCCTCAACTACACCTTCAAGTTTGATCGTATCTTCTTTTACCATGTATTCTTTCTTGTCTGTGAGCGCATAGCTTGCCTAAAAGCAGATGAGCGTATATTTTTGCGAGGCAACTTACCCAATAATAACAGAGCAAGATTAAATGTCAACACCGAAAACGATGAAAAGCAAAAAAAAACAAAGGTACAAAGTTATTCCTTAAAAAAATGGCATAAAAGATGTATTCTAAGTGCCGGTTTTGTAGTATCTATGGTTTGAGGAACCTTGAAAGAATTAGGAATTGAAGAGAAATAATCGCTTACCACGTCCATCAACATGACACCCTACCTGATTGAAAGCCGGTTGCGAGCTCGTAAGCGGGCCCATATTGACACCCCTTTGGACCCACTTACAAGCTCTCGCAGCCGGCTTTCAATCAGCTAGGTGTTAATAAAAACATTACTACGTGCTAAAATGCCTGAATTACCTGAAGTAGAAACAATCGTGCGCGAACTTTGTGCCTGCCATTTAGTTGGCACGCAGATCAAAGAGGCTTTAGTTTTTTGGGATCGCACCATAGCAACTCCGTCCCCAAAAGAATTTTGCGATTCAATAGGCGGTCAAACGATTTTAAATATTAGTCGGAGAGGAAAATTTATTGCCTTTACTCTAAGCAATTACACATTGATTGTACATTTACGAATGACAGGAAAATTTTTTCTTTCCAAAAAAAAGCTTGTGTCGGCTTTGCACGAGCGCGTACACCTCCACCTTACAAATGGATGGTACCTGCATTACAGCGACCAACGAAAATTTGGAAAATGGTATTTGGTAAGCAATCCTGAAGCAACATTTGATAAACTTGGACTTGAACCTTTTTCTAATAAATTCACTTTAAAGGCATTTCAGAAAGTTATTTCAAGAGGAACTTCTCAAATAAAGCCATTTTTGCTTAACCAACGCAACGTTGCGGGATTAGGTAATATTTACGTTGATGAAGCATTGTGGGAATCAAAAATTGCACCTACAAGAAAAGCCAGTAGTTTATCCTTGGTTGAAATCAAAACGTTACATAAGGCCATTAAGCATGTTCTTAAACAAGGTATTGCCCATATGGGGACTAGCTTAGGCACCACACATGCTAATTACTTTAGCGTCAGTGGTCGTCGCGGGTTCCATCAAAATCAGCTAATGGTATTCCGAAGGGATGGATTCCCTTGCCCTCGATGCAATACCACAATTATTAAGATTAAACTTGCCCAACGCGGCACCCACCTATGCCCTAATTGCCAAAAGTAGATATTTGGTTAAAGTTGACATGCGCTTGTACCATGTCATTTGATTTGAAAGCTCCCACTAAACTTTATTCTCGAGCTACTGTTTTTTTGGCTCATACAATTTATCAGCTAAATCATTTAATGTTAAGTTGTCATTTGAATCGAGAACAGCTGTATCAAATTGCGAAAGAGCAATTTCGTATTCACGATCATCTCCCCTCGACATAATCGCAAATTTTAGTGACTTTTCTTCTAATGCATCAAATATTGTTTTCATCGACATTTCACGAGGATTTTTTGCCGGAAGATAGGCTCCGTACTGATCTATAGCTAAGATATTTGCTTCAAAAAGTTCAGATGCAATAAAAGCGATTACTCGATTAGAGGCCCCAATTTCATGTGAAATTTCCTGTACTGTTACAGGTTTTTTCCCTTTTAAAAACTCTGAGCAGCAATAAGAACAGATGGCAAGGCCTATGTATTTTTTGGAAACCATTTGCAAGGCTCCATCACTGCTCGTCGAAGTTAGTTCGAAATGATAAGCGACCTCTGCTCCCAGCAATACGATTTGCCAACTTAGATTCACCCAAACCAAAAACAAGGGTAAAGCAGCAAAACTCCCATAAATGGCACTGTATCCAGCTACTCCTATTTGGAATTGAATATATATCCAATTGACAATTTGATATAGAGTTCCCGCAAAAATGCCTCCAAAAACCGCCCAGCGCCACTGAATCGTCGTATTGGGTAAAACAAGATACATGAAACTAAATAATATCCAATTCAATATAAAGGGAACATATCTTAGAAAAAATAACAAATAGGGACTGACAACTTGTATCAGGGCATTTTGATCAGATATTTTTGTGACTAAAGTAATTGCATAAATTGAAAGACTGCTTGAAAGCACAAAAAATATTGGGCAAAAAATTATGATTGCTAAATAGTCGGTTAATTGTCGACCGTAGGGGCGCTGAGTTCTTACCTCCCAAATTTCGTTTAGGGAGGATTCAATTTTGCTGAGAAGCTGGACAGAGGTCCATAAAAGAAGTAGTAGTCCAACCGAGGCAATGACCCCACCGTGGGCCTGCTCAAGAGCTTTATAGGAAAATGAAATTAATTGATTACCGATTTCACTTTGTTCTAATCTTGCCTGTACTTCAGACTGCATATAGCTTTCAAACCCAAATCCCTTAGCTATACCAAACGCCACTGCCAATACTGGAATTATAGACATTAATGTATAGAAGGTCAGGGAGGAAGCCTTGGAAAAGCAGTCATCCTTAATAAAACCATGTACCGAAGCTGAAAGATTAGCCAGAATACGATTAGATTTTTGGATCCATTTTTTTTTCATCTCTATATCTCTTGGGTCGGTATCAAATTTGTCACCTTTGAGTGAGCTTCCCGCTATCCTTCTACTTTTTCAGAAGCTTCTTTTATTTCGATAACATCTCTTACTATAGACTGACAGACCGCATACAAGGGAGTTATTACAAATAACCCAAGAAATCCACCAAGACTAAATCCTAGCACGAGTAATAGAATGATTGTTGTAGGGTGTATATTTAATGTATACCCGACAATTCGGGGTGAAATTAGATTTAAATCTAACAAATGCACTGCAATAACCACAAAAATAACTTTAAAAGCCATAAATGAACTGCCTGAAAGTCCTATCAAAACGGCGGGAATTGTTGAAATAAAAGGACCGCAAAAAGGGATTAAATTGAAGACAAATGCTAAGAAGGCCAATGCATATGCATAATTTAATCCAATAATACTGTAGCCAATAAAAATCAAAATTCCCACGATGCACGCCACTAAAACCTGGCCATTTATATATTGAGCTAACGTTTTGTCGACATTTTCCGTAATTTGATTGATGCTTTTTCTTTTCGAAAATGGGAATATGTCGATAGCTCCGGAAAACATTCCATAATCTTCTTTTAAGAGATAAAACAATAAAAAAGGTGTGACAATAAGATATGAAGCAATTTGTGCGAGGGAGCTTAAGGCAAAGGTGATATTATTTAAAATGTACTGCATCAGTTCTTTACCATAAAAAATTAAGCTTTCCTGCAGCTGTTTTTCATTCAATGAAGTAAAGTTAAATGAATTTAAAAAATCCATTGTTTTCCCTTCAACTTCTTTCATTTTTTCTTTTGGAGTTGCAGTAAATTCATTGACCTGCTCGCTCAGAAACGGCCAGATGAACATCACTACCAAGCCAAAACAAATACAAAGAAGTATGAAAATCAGCGTAATCGCTAAAATACGAGGAACATTTCTCTCTACTAAAAAATCCCGGATCGGCCTGGCAACATAATACAAGACTTGTGCGATAATAATTGAAAATATCAGATTGGATATCAGGCCCAAGAATGTTGCTAAAAAAGGCAATATTTGAAAAGCCATGTAGATACATAAAAAAATTGTAAGAGTCGTAACGCATAGCTTGAACAACTTTTTGTTATACCACATGTCAAATCCCACCTCTCAAAGTATTGCACTACAAAGAATCTTCACTATTTAGATTATTTGGTATCTAATGCACTTTACACTGCGCGCGGACATAAATTGAAATTTTTTGCTGCGCAATAGCTCCCGCGTTTGAACGATCGGAAGTGACCCACTATTGAAATATAGGCCCACTTAACGATAGTTAAATCCCAAGGCTTTAGTGCGCAGAAAAACCTCAATTTGTGTCCGCGCAGTGTAGCAATAGAATTAAAAAACAATGTGCCTGCATGCCATTTCTTTGATTTGAAGAGAAAGCATACAGACACATTTACGACTTTTCTATACTTTTTACAATGCCTAGAAAAGTTAATCAGTTTCACCTTTAGAAGACTTACTAGCACGCTTCTTAGCGACTTTCCCTTTCACATTCGAGTGACTTGGAGTCTTAGCTTTATTCAACGCTCGTCTATGTTTGGACGAAAATATTTTTCGCTTAGGCACATTTAATGGTTGATATAGACCTGTTATAATCTTTTTACGTAGATTTCTTCCAGGTAAAGGGGTGAATAAAAGGGCTGCAGCAGCTCCAATAGCGCTGCCAAGGATAGCCCCCCAAAAAAATTTTTCTTCAGAATTCATAGGATTATCTCCTTGCTTGTACTTTATTGTAAAGGCGTAATCCTAGGGTCGCCCAATCAAGAATTTTATCAATGCCGTATCCTTGATTTCCCTTTTTAGAGGAAGGGGATAATTTGTTAACTACCGTTAAAAACACATCTTTCCACTCGTCGAATTTATCTTCAAGTAGCTGTTCTTTTTTACCAATTCCATCAACAACAGATTTTGCTTTGTCACAAATATTGTCATATTCATCGCCTAAAGATTCACGTAATTTATCTCCGGTTTGAGGAGCTAATAGTAACCCTGCGATAGCGCCGATAACTGCCCCCATTGCACAACCCATTAAAAAAGTATTAGAAGAATCATCCCCTACATCATTTACAGTTTCGCACGCTTTTCCTTGAATAGAATCCATGAAATCTTTCGCGCGGCTTGAAAAGTCATCTGCAAATTTATGCGACTTCTTATTTAATGTATTGTATCCATCAGTAATGTCACTGTATAAGTCTTTGCCCGATTTTGGGGCTAAAAAAAGAGCTGCTAATCCAGCTATACATCCGCCGATTACTGCACCTTTTAAAAAATTTACTTGATCCATTATATTACCTCCTAAATAATTTGGTTCCTAATCTAATTGAAGCTATCACAATCTCCACTAAGTCATCCGAATAATCATTGTCTAAATTCGATAAATCCTTAAATTTGATTTCTCGGTCTTGAAGACTATTTAATTTCATTTCACCCATATCACCAATGGCAGAAATAGATTTGAAAGTTGAGTCCAAAAGACTCATTTTAATTGACACATCTTGGGTTATACAATCGATATTTTTTAAGTTGCTTTCTAAAGCTCTTAAGGTGCGTACAGCGAAAAAAGCTAAAATAGCAAATATGATAACACTCAAGACTGCACAAATTTCAAAAATCATATATCCTCAGTAATTTTTTTGTTCGATTGTTCATAATTCGGTTGTTCAAAATATGGCTGTGTCAATGGGATTCCTCATGCAAAATAGTTTCGTTTTCCTCTGTATTCACTACCTGAAGATTAATGTTCAATCTTCGCACTCCAGCCATATTTTTAATGTTTTCTTCAACTTTTCGCTTATCGCTTTCTTTTTCCACCAGCCCTGTTAAGCTGACCACTCCATTATTGACTTTGACATTCAAATATTTGTAACCTTTAGAAGACCACTCATTTCGAAATTTATGGTATATCTTTTCAGCTAATTCTGTATCTAATCTCCGAACCTCTGCCTCTTGAATTTCAGTAGGTAATTCTAAAATCCCGTCAGGCTCATTTTGTGTTGGATATGCATGTATTGGATTTGCAGAAAAAACAAGTCCACTAGGAAGCGCTAAGGAAAAAAATATTGAGTAACAAAGAATTTTCATAAGAAAGCCTTTTTTATTGAAATGGTGCAACATTCCCAAATCCTTAAATATAAATGCCGACCCCTTTTGGTATACCCATGAAGCTTAACAATACAATACCCCTCCCTTTTCCGACACAAAAATCTTTTAAAAGATTTTTTACTGCCATTTTCTCCTGCGCTCTAATCTTGCTTTTCAATATAAACTTTATATTATTAATAATTTAAAAAAAGCCTTCAAAGAGCGCAGAGAGCCATAGCAATTTCATGTTAAACCAAAAAAATCTTAATTTTAGCGATGTGAAAGAGCGTAATCTTCCAATTCTAGAGCCTGCTTGTTAACACCGGTTGAAAAAAATGAACCTTCAGCAATTTTGCTTAAAATTCTGTCTGCTTCTACTTCTTCCTCTAAAGTTTCCTTCAAAAGATGAGCTACTTCATCCAACTTTAATTGTTGTGCATGAGCGCGCGCGGTACCGTATCCACATATTTCATAATGCTCAACTTTTTGAGCTGCAGCGATAATGCAAGCATCCTTAGTAGGCCCTTTTTTAGCCATTGATAGCAATTCGGCACCTTCTTTTAAAACGCCTTCCATGCCAAGACACCAATGCTTTTCAGGAACTTCATCAAGGAGGTGGAATATTTTCTTTAAACGTGTTGCCTGCATCTTTGTTTCTTGCAAATGTAGCTGCAAGGATTCTTTTAATTTTTGATTCGAAGACATCGCTGCCAGCGCAGGCAAATGATCGATAATTTGATTTTCGGCGCTTAAGAGGTCATTCAATTCGGTTAAGAGTAATTGATATAAATTATCGACCGAATGAGATGCGTTAGCTTTTTTTGCTGACGAAGATGTGGGTGATTTTTTTGTAGTTGCTTTGGAAGAACCCACTGCAGCTGCACGTTTTACAGGGGCACGAGAAGAGACTGTGGAGCTTTTTGCTCCCGGCTTTGTGCCTGAACTTTCCGAATGTGTTGAGCCGCTAGCATGCGTCGATGATTTTTTTTCCTCAGCTGTTTGACTTGTAGCTTTACTATTTGTTTGTTTTACCATGAAATTTCTCCGTTTATTTTTTTCTGATTTTATTCTCGGGATTAAACTCATTTATTTTCATTTTTTGTGCCAGCATTTATATTTCAAGTCAGCGGAGTTGACAATTTCTATTTTAAAATTCAGCTGTAACACACTCTCGGGCAATTTTCAAATAATTATCGGCCTCAAGCACTCATAAAAATGGCTTATATTTGTAAAGTCTCTCCCTTTTTTCAACCTATATAAAAAATTATTTAATTTCAATTTTTTATTATTAGTTTCTTTCCGGCTAGAGATCAGGGTGTGACTTTGCTCTGCTAAAGTAATAGGGCTATACCGAAGAGCGTTCCAATTTTGGTTTTTGGCTTTGAGAAAACCCCGGGATTAAGCGATCAAAAACGGCCCATATTATTATATTG
>JACDDG010000052.1 GCA_013817115.1 Parachlamydiaceae bacterium
TTCCATTTATTCTCCTTTACTTTGAAGAATATGTTTACACCATTATCACCTTGGAAGGGAAGCAGAAACTTAAATTGACAGTAAAATTTCAAATTTAGGCCATATTTCTGACATGCCACATTTTATGCTTGAAATGAAACAAACTGTTGTAGTATAATTAATTTAATGCGAAAGTTTCGCTCGGCTAACCGAAAAATCAAATGTGATTTTATTTTTATCGGAAAGCCAAAAAATCATAAAGTCGAGAAAGTAGCATGCTAAAAAAAATCAGATAAAACCTTATTCGAATTACTTATCACTTAAATAATGAAATTTTGAATATGCAATCGATTGAATTTTTGTCATCTGTCATCCGACAGTCTTTGCTACGCCTAGAAGTTCTAAAGAGACGTCTAGGTTTTTAGCAAATTCGGCAAGTTTCGCTCACTGCCTTATCCAATATTTAATATTTAAGTGATAGTTGATTTCTTTACTCTCTTAATTTCACTTAATTTCTATTTTATCCCCACAGGAACTATCCCTGAGTTATCTAATAAAATCTCATCTTTGAGGGTTACGTCTTTGCTGTTCTCCTTCTCCACCCTCACCTTCTCCACGTCCACGCTGATCTTTATTGGACTGGTTAATTTCTGCTTTAGCAATTACAGGTTCATTTGCCACTGTTGTAGCTGTAAAGATATGAACATGGTAGCCTTTGGCCTCAAGACCCGCTAGCAAATTTTGCTGCTGCTGTTGAACAACCATCTGTGCATTCTGTGTGAGGTTTGCAAATGTAATATTAACTTCCCCACGTGCACTATCAAAACCGGTCATGGTAACTTGCGCACCCGCAAAAAGCGGAGGCTGACTCAAAGTCAATGTTGTCTCTGATTTATCGCTTTTAATCATCACAGTGATTTCTTTGACTAATTGTTCGATTAAAGCTCGAAGTGTAGCAGAAGCAGGAATAGGTTTAGGAGCCTCGGCAACATTTCCCACAAGTTCCATCGCACTCACCGGCTGGATCATGCCCTGTGGATTAACAGCGGAAATATCTTGTTTTTCCCGAGCGAATGGATTAACCACATTTTCTTTTTTCTGCCCCACTGCATTGTCAGCAGCTACTACGCCGATTTCATCACCAAAATCAGCTAAACCAGATTTACCGCTATCTTCATCTACCTTGTGTCCAATATCTTTATTCTGCTTGGTAAATAAAGCCGCAGGTGAATCAACATCTTTTTTTTCTTTGCTCGCACTAGCAGCTGCACGGTTAGAGCGTCCTGGACCATAGAGGCTAGGCAATTCTTTTTTCTCTGGCACCGGAACTACTGTTTGTTGAGCAACTGCCACTTCTGGCATCTTTTTCTCTATGTTTTTTGGAATTTCTCGAGCTGCTACATCGACATTTACTTTTTGTTCGGGCTGAGCTTCAGCGATTTCTGCCTCTTCAGGAATTTCTGCATTTTTAGAAATTAATGCACCTTCAGGAGTTTCTGCATTTTCAGAAACATTTTCAGAAATTACTGCATCTTCAGCAGTTACTGCTTCTTCAGGAATTTCTGCCTTTTTAGAAATATATGCCTTTTCAGGAATATCTGTCTTTTTAATATATGCAATCTCAGTAGCTTTTGGAGTTTTTGCAACTCGGGCGGCTTGGCCTTCAGCTTCTGCAATTAATTCATCTTCGGGAGGAGGTGGCGCTTCTTTTGATAATTTTACTTTAGTTTTGCGTTGAGTAAAAAGAGAAAATGTTGACTGATCAGAAACTTCATCTTCATCGACGGCGCTTAAAGCTGTACCTTCGTCTTCGTCAGACGTAGAGGGTTTTTTTGAAATTATATTCGAACTGCCTTTGGAATCGTCATCTTTGTCTAAAACATTTTTAAAATTTCGAGAAGCATTGGTATTTAAAGGCCTTGTTTTTTTCGCATCACCGTCATTGTAAGCTCCATCATTTCGTGGAGTATCTCTTATAAAAAAATTATTATCACTCATAATTACCTCTTGATTTAACTAGGATCTTGCTTTAGCATTTTTCCGTTTATGAGTTAAATATGATGTGGACCCCAACTCATCTTGTTCACGTCCTTCAATAATATCCAACTCTTTACGCGCTTCTTTAGTCCAATCTATTTTATGATTTTTCAATTTATCTACCTCTTGCCTTTTTTGCCTTAGCAATTCTTTTTCGGCTTCTAAAACCTTTTCTGCCTGCTCTACTTGTGCCTTTTGGTCTTTGACCTTCTTTTCTTCAATGGCAAGCTTTTCTTTGGCAACATTAAGATAATTTTTCATTTGCGTCACTTTATCAGAGGAAGTCTCGTGATCAAGCTCATGGCGCAACTGGATGAGCTTATCAAGCTGGTGCTGTTTTGCTTGGTCTCGAGCCACCTCGCGTTCAACCAACTTATCTTTTTCCTTTTGAAGGAGTTCTTCTTTTTGCTTAACAACTTTTTCTTGTTCCTCTACACGGCGTTGCTTAACTTTAATAATTTGCTCGAGAGGATAAACAAGCTTTGGTGTCATAGCTGACTCTAGTAATTATAACTTATTTAAAAATCGCTCGTAGAAGTTGCACGGATTCCTGAAACGAACATTTCTCATCCACGCTTTGCTTCAAAAACTTTCGTATTTTTTCAATGTTATCTATCGCAAAATCTACAGATTTATCAGATCCTCGCTTATATTCCCCGATCTTTATAAGCAGCTCGTTATCCATATATTTCGAATAAGCATCTAAGAGCTTAAGGACTAATAACTGGTGTTCCTTCGGCACTATAGAACTCATCACCCGGCTTTTAGAGGTGAGTACATCTACAGCGGGATAATGACCTGAGCTAGCTAGTTTTCCCGATAAGATGATGTGCCCGTCTAAAATAGATCGCACTTCATCAGCCACAGGTTCATTCATATCATCCCCTGCCACAAGGATCGTATAGAAAGCTGTGATCGAGCCAGTATCAGAATTGCCTGATCGCTCTAAAAGCTTCGGAAGCGTTGCAAATACCGAAGGCGTATATCCTGCTCTCGCGGGGGGTTCTCCGGCAGCTAGGCCCACCTCACGAAGAGCACGAGCAAAACGAGTAACCGAATCCATCATCAAGATCACAGTTTTTCCCTGATCTCTGAAGTACTCAGCAATTGCTGTACCCACATATGCGGCATTAAGTCGCAATTGAGAAGCTTGGTCTGAAGTTGAAATAACAAGCACTGAACGCGCTAGCCCTTCAGGCCCTAAATCCTTCTCAATAAAATCTCTTAATTCTCGACCCCGCTCTCCGATCAAACTAATGACGTTGACATCGGCCTTAGCATTTCGGGCAATCATGCCTAGCAGCGTTGACTTTCCTCCACCCGCTGCAGCGAAAATTCCGACGCGTTGCCCTTCACCTGTCGTAAGAACCGCATCGATAGCTCTAACTCCGACGGAGATAGGCGTCTCGATACGCTTCCGTTTAAACGGATCGGGAGGAGCTTGAATAACAGGATAGGTTTCGGTTAACTCTAAGGGCCCTTTTGTGTGAACATCTAAAGGTTCCCCTAGTCCGTTTAATACCCTTCCTAGAAGATTTTTTCCCACCTTAATATGTAATGGAAGGTGGGTAGGAATCACTTCAGAGGATGGACCAATTCCTGTCATCTCCCCTAGAGGGGATAAAAATACCTCCTCCCGAGTAAATCCCACAACTTCTGCTAGTAAAGGAGGCCCAGCCCGCTTAACTAGACAAATTTCACCTATTTTTACACCGGGTACGATCGCTCGAATGAGCATACCCACAATTTCAGTAATGCGACCATTCACAGTCGTCATTTCCAACTCTTCTAAACCACCCAAAAGCAGATCAAATTGATCATCCATGCTCATATTTCAAACCGTAAGAGTAAAGGATTTAAGGAGGTGGCAAACAAAGTTTACTTTTAGGCCGCGCTAAAGTTCCCGTGGTTGAACGATCAAAAGTGACTATATTATTTTGGTCACTCTTGATCGTTCAACCCCGGGCTTTAGCAAGACCTAAAGGCCAAACTTATATTGCCCACCTCCTCAAGACATCTCCAGACAACAATTAATTAAACTTGAACGTTCATAATCGTTTTTGTCGATTCCAAAGACTTGTTGAGAAGTGCAGTGAACAATTCAACTTCCTGCTGAACAATGCCAACTTTCATTTGCATAACTAACATCGTTGCCGGTGAAACCTGCACGCCAGGAGCAGCAAAACGATTTATATCATCCGTAATCGTATTAATTTTATTTTGGCTATCTGTAATATAACCTAAAAATTTTTCGATCGGAGTTGCTTTTTCCGCTGCTATTGGGGGAGGAGTGTACTCAATTCCGGAACGATTCAATGCAATTTTTAAATTATCGTCGATATGCGATAGTTTATTGCGTAGCTGTTCTTGTACAGAGCTCTTAATTTCTAGATTTGGAGTGCGGAGCTTTTCTTTTAGCTCTTCCATTTTGCTTACAGCATCTTGTGCTTGGGCAATTAGCGCCTGGGGCGAACTACGTTGAGCGTTATCGACCAGACGACCGACACTGGCGACTTCATCCACCAATGTATTCTTAGCACTAGAAATTTTACGAACATCCTGACCGTCCAGTGCTGCGACTGGGGGCGCCATTAATTGATCGAAGTGCTCTTTATTAGGAGCTACACGGGTTTCCGGCTCAAACTCGTAAGCCTCCGTAGCCGGCGAACTTTCCGTTACCTTCTCAATCTTTTCTATTTTTTCACTATATCCTTGTCCTTGAGCCATGAGATCCCCTCGAATTAGTTATTATTTATTAGAGCCTCTCATCAATTACTCCTTACTACTCCACTTCACTCATTACAAAAAATGGAGCTTTCATCTTATTTAGGTCTTTTTCAGCCCAAACTAAGGCAATTTCACCTAGAGATTTAATCGTTGGGTCATCACTCTTGGCGATAATCTCGCGGATTAATTTCTCTCCCTCTGCCCTTTTCTGCTTATTAAGTAAAAGACAAATACCATAAAAAGTTTTTGCTAAATTATTATCGGGCTCTTTTTTCACTACATTGTCAAAAAGTCGCACGGCCTCTTTAAGGTCGAGTTTGTTTAAAGCAATGTAACCAAGCCCTATTTGAGGAGCGGTAGAATTGGGGCTTACCATTTGAGCTGCGGCGAAAATGCGATTTGCGCTAATTTCGTCCAACTGCTTAACAGCTACAAAGCCTGCTTCGATAAAAAGAGAAAAGTCATTTTTAAAATCTTCTAGTATGTCGCTCATGAAGCCTCTCTTTTTCGTAGATAAATTTATAATCATCCCTTGCAAGCTGTCGAACACCAAATACAAATAACAGAAAGAGGCAAGTAGAAATAATCCCTTAACCTCTTTCTGACCCTCCATGAGAATCTTCGACCGAAGATCCTCATAAAGGAGGAGGAAAGCCAGAAAATGAATTCTAGCTTATCCTTTAACGTTTCTTGACATACTCATAATGGCTTGGTTTGAAGCCGAAACCACGTTTGTAGACATGTCTGAAAGTTGTGCTAAGTGGTTCATAAGCATCTGCATTTCAAACATATCGCCGATGCTGATAGAACTTCTATTTGACGCAATTTTAGCTAGTTTTACTTTAACGCTAGCTGTTGCATCATTAACAACTTTAAATAATGATTTTACATTAAGACCATCTTGAATATTAGCACTACCATCAAATCTACTTGGGCTAGTCATATGGACCTCCATTCTATTTATAATACAAACATTGGTAACAGCAGAAAGAAATTACATTTCTCGAAAAATCTATGATTTTTCACTCCCGCTGTCCCAAATCAATTAATTTAACAACCCCCTAAAAAGGGTACTATAACACAATAACTCTATTTTGCCCCAAAACGACCAATGACTCTTAATAAGGAGGTGTATCCATGCAATAGAACACCGAGTTGATCAAAACCCCCCTTATCTCCACCACCACGCAACAAATTTTTAATTTGTTGGATTTTTCCTTCCACATCTTTTTTAATAGACATTCGTTTCTGAGGGTCTTTTAATTCCACTTCTAAATCAAAAACAAACTCTTCAACTTTCTTTTTCTTCTTATGACCTTCAAGACCGAACATGCTTCACCTCAAAGAGAATTGTTTTGTTTGCTACATTAATCCATAGCTCTATTCTCAGTATAGCATATGGATATTATTGTGACAAGTATTTATATTATATTAAATGGGACGATAAAAGTTGGATTTTCCTCCGGTTGCTACATACTCCATAAAGCACTAATATACCGAAGAAATACGCTAGAAAAAGCTCGCGCAGTGGATACCGCTTTGTGTTTCAAGTCGATTCCAAAAATCTAACGACTCTGAAAAATCTTGATCATCCTCGGGATTATATCCAATAAAATATAGGTTTATATCCGATATATAACTCTTCATAAAAGATGAAAATTCACTCATTAACAATTGACCCACTTTTTCTCCTACAGAAATACCATGAGTAATAAAAAAATGGGAATTAGTTGTAGATGTCCACCCAGCAATGCCATTTATAAAATTAATGCAAATGCCCTGTGAGGGCATTGGAAATTCTTCATACATTCCATAAGGTTCATAAATGAAATGCCCAGGCATCGGAATAACAGTGAAACCCGCAGCACAAAGTTGATCACTCACTTCACTCAACAAACTTCCAAGCTCTAGATCCATTTTTACTGCCGCTTCATGGTATCCCTCCAGCAGAAACACGTCGTTTTCAGCTAATTTCAAGTCCATTTTAGAATTTAATAACCCCCTCAATACATCTGCACAAAAAGCGTAATTCAGGACAAAAAGAGAGTTATGAGGAGCTGGTAAAATAAACGTATCTAGGTGATAGTTTGCTTGAGAAATAAAATGCAAATTTTTAGGAGAGACATTAAAATCTAAGGCCATTAAAGCATGAACAATTTTAAGTTTAACAAGATACGCCGCTGCGATTTGCAGTGCTTGTTCCGTTTTTTTTGGATCAATTTCAAAACGACCTACTGCATCACTTTCTATCGCTAGCTTACGAAACCAACCACGTTCTAATTCAAGGACATAATTTTTTTCACTTTTTAAAGCAAAGAATTTAGTTAACAAAATGGTAAGTTGTAAACTAGGAACAATAAGGCCCATTCTGCCGCTGCATAGCAACATTCCTTTTGAAAACATCTCTTCACAACAGTGGAAGACATCTTCATCAGAAAGTTTAGAGGCTTGTTCTGCGACCAGAGTCTCAAAAGATTTGCCCATGTTAGATTCGAGATCCGCTTCAAGCTTAGCCTCGAGCGCAAGATTCTTCCAATTGCGTTCTTCAAGCTCTAAAATTTGCAATGTATGCTCGCGATGATCCTCACCCACTAAAACAACAACGTCGCCTTTAGTGTTAGTCAGAGTGAAAACATTTCCCCCGTCAGCATAAGTGTATTTAAAAGGCGTGCATTTTTCGGAAAACAAAGCTTTGCTTTCCCTTTCTACATCACGGGAATGGGAATGATGGTGAGAAAAACCGCTCCAGTGGTTAAATAACTGATTATGAGTGCGGGTTGTTGCAGTTTTATCCAGATAAAGGCTGCTCGATCGAGCCCTTTCCATTGCCTTTTCGATGTGATGGGAGGATACTGCAACTTTGGTTGAACCATTCCAAAGACGTATAAAGCTATCACGTACGTAAAAGAATGTATTTGTGTCTTTAATTGTGATCCCTAAACTAGGGGCTACAGCTTTTAAGTTTTGGGGAGTATGCAAAAAAGTAACCCCTTCCCAGACCGCCTTGTTTGCAATGGAACTTTTTGTTGGAGAAAGTATTTTTTGATCGGTTTCTTTGGCCAACAAAATTTCTTTGATTTCGGGACCGAAATCGTCTGTATGTGGTTTTGGGGACCATTTTTTTTCAGGGAGAGGAACTTTCCAACGGTCAAAAATTGGTTTTAAAATTGGATCTAAATTTGGAACTTTCATGTATCTACCTCTACCTCTAATAGTCCAATAATCCAAACAAGGGGGGGGCACCAAGAAAACGACCTTGGCTTCCTAGTTTCACCTATAGGACATTTTGTATTTAGTTGTCTATGAGCCTAAGCTTAAAAGAGGTAGGATAAAAAAGTTTTTAACGCAGAGACGCAGAGACGCAGAGGCCAGGGGAAGCAAGGGAGGGCTGAAAAGGGATTTAAGCAAGGGCGGCAAAGCCAAAGGACAGGGAGGAAGATTAAGGCCCCTATGCTTTAGTTTGTTTATTCAACACGGAGACACAAAGAGTAGTAATTTTAAAGAATGTTTAAATGAGATTTAGATTTATTTCCTCCATCTGCCATTTTCTACTTTTTAAATCTTTGCGCTTTTATAGTTTTTATTTTTTATTTAACAATCAAAATGCTATCTTTCGATTTCATTAATTAAATAGACATGTCAAGCAAACTAAAAAAAAACAAAAGGGATCTTAAGATTAAATAGTTCTGTATTAGATTGGCCGGAAGAGATGTGGCATAAAATTTTCAACAATTTAATTAAGCTCTATACCGAAGTACAACTTGTTTTCATAATGGTCTTGGTTCGACTTCTATGATAAACGGTAAAGGAATATCAGAATTTACGATTGAAATTCTCCAAAACCTAGTTTTAACTGGCTGCTCTGATTATCGAGCTCTTTTCTCCAAAAATTCTACGCTAAAGCTTGATTTCTTTAGCAATTTAAAAAACTTGAATGTCGAGTGAATTTCTCAAAGCATGGGTTTTCACTTGATAACAAACAAAAATTTCAATCGCATGCCTTTGACTTTTTTGTTGAAATTTATGTCTCTTTAGAGTAGCATTCTATTAAACCACTCGTTTACTTTCACAGTAGGACACACTTATGTTAAAAGCTCTTGCAAAAATATTGGATATCCAAGAACTCGACATGCAAATGATTCAACTTATGCGGTTGAAAAATGAACGCAAAAAGGAATTGGAGGCCATCAACGATGCAAAAGAAAGCCTCCGTAAGCAAGTTGAAAATAAACGCAAAGAAATTTTAGAGTTTGCAGCTCAAGCCCGTTTTGCCGAAGGATTGATTCACGAAATCATCGAGAAATACAAAAAACTCGAAAATCAGCAAAACATGGTTAAAAAAGTCGAAGAATTTAATTCTCTAAGCCAAGAGATGTCGCAAACTGACCGTAAAAAATTAGCTGAAGAACAGCACCTTAGCGACCTTCTAGACCGCATTGCCGCTGAAGAAGATGCGCTTAAAAATTTGGAAGAAACATTGGCATCAACTGTCGAAAGCAGAAAAATATTAGAAGTTGAGATCAAAGACGGAATTTTGCGTATCAATGAAGAAGGCAGAATTATCAAATCGCAACGCGATGAACTGGTTGCTGATGCAGATGCTGATATTTTCAAAATTTACGAAAGACTTCTGAAAAATAAAAAAGATCGCGTTATCGTTCCAATTGAAAACCGTTGCTGCAGTGGCTGCCATATCATGTTAACAGCCCAAGATGAAAATCTTGTGCGTAAGGGTGAACGAATTATTTTCTGCGAACATTGCTCACGCATTCATTACTGGCAAGAAAGTCAAGTACCTGATAGTTCAGCAACTGCGCCGAAACAACGTCGCCGTCGTGCTGTAAAGACCTAATATCCCCTTTTTTGGGGGGCTGGCAATCGCCCATATCCCGCCTTGAGCGGTGAATGGGAGGAAAGTCTGGACATCGTAGGAAAAGATACCAGTGAAAGACTGGGGGCCGCAAGGCTACGGAAAGTGCAACAGAAAACATACCGCTGGCAGCTTGCTGCTAGACAGGGTGAAATGGCTTGTTTTGTGAATAAGCCCTCACTTAGGGCGACCTAAGGAGTTGTAAACCCTATCTGATGCAAGGCAAATTGAAGCGTTGAGGTTTCCGCCTAGCTTCAGACGAGCCGCTTGAGGACTATGGCAACATAGTCCCTAGAAGAATGATTGCCCTTGACAGAATCCGGCTTACGCCCCCCAATTTTTATTCCCAAATAGCCTTCACACAAACTTAAGCTTAAGCCACGATCAAGCAGCACCCAAAAACCGAAGCCACATTTGTAGCTCGCCATTCTAATCATGCTTTTAACTCAATCTTTTTTTTAAAAAAAGGTCATGCATCTAAAACATTGCCCTAAAATTTTTGTAGTGACAGCTAAGGCTCTGCCGCTCGCATCAAGCAACGTGTGGAAAGCTTATAGCGGTGGCTACGCACTTAGGTGGCTTTCTGGCGCCCCTACCGGGGCGCACGTTTTGTCATGATCCGAACCCCGGGTTTCGCTATCGCTGCACCCCATACTTCTACCCACATCTTTTTCTTTACATTTATTTTAACCATATTCTCTATATGCGATCCAGCCCTCAGATATCCTATAAGCCTTTTGAAGACCTCTCCAAATCACTAT
>JACDDG010000441.1 GCA_013817115.1 Parachlamydiaceae bacterium
GCTTTTGATGGTTTAAATAAAATTATTATTTATGATTTTGTGAATCAACGAATTGGCGAAAAACTAAGTTTTGAAAGAAATAGCATGACCCCGTGCCGGGATTCGCAATTAATTAGGGCATAAGGAAAAAAGCAAGCATTTTCTTCAATCTCGTAGATTAATCTCCGTTGCTTTTAACCAATTCCCGCCTTCTATTGTTAAGATAATTGTAAAAAGAAGGTCGACTGATGTTGTAGATTTTACAAATTTCCGCCACTGTATTTTTCTGTTCATCATACATTTCAATCATGCGATTAATTTGCCTGGTATCAAGCAATGGCGGCCTGCCACCCATTTTCCCACGAGCCCTTGCTGCCTTCAGTCCAGCTTGGGTTCTTTCCTGAATAAGTTCACGTTCAAACTCTGCTAATGCGCCGAAAATATGAAAAATAAGCTTGCCGCCACTGGTTAAAGTATCAATATTTTCTTGCAACCTACGTTCCCAGGACTTCCGCTGGATTTTTTTTAATTAACCCATACATGTAAGATGCTGTCTCTCCGAAAAGACGTATTATTTTTATTCTCAACTCACTTAAATTCACCATACATTCTTTAGTTAATTTACCAAAATGATCATAATATCTTGAGATAGATATGCCTTCCATCAATTGAAATATCCAACGCATGGTGGGGTTTTGGATTTGTTTATTAAGTTGATTAGGCAGAGTTTCATTTTGTGATTTTAATGTTTCTCTTAATTTATATTGAGAAATATTATAGACCATTAAACACATTGTCATAATCATCATGAGGGCTTCAATACGCTTTGGAGTTTTTAAAAAAATTGAATCGATCATAAACCACGGATCCTTCAAAAATCGAAATCCATGCTCGACGCTTTGCTGCTCTTTATACTCGCTTAATATTTTTATATCTGGATAATTTATAGTATCCATATCATTGGTTGCTAAAATGAAACGCCCTTTTTGCTTCAGCATTTTTTTAATTTCAACTTCATTGCGATTTATCCGGGAATTTATTATATAGCCCACAACTTCCTGCTCATCATTTTCTTTTGGCCTGCCTTTTTTCTTATATTTAAATTTCATTTCAATATGGCTTGTTATCTCATAGTAACGATATTTCTTTGCCAACTTTTTTAAAGCAGATTTTGCGTCTTCTTCACATTGAAATTCCTGGCAACCTAAATGCCACAATTCTTTTTTAAGTTCTTCTTCCTGTTTCAATAGTCTTTTGTCAAATGTCTTCTTTTCTCTTTTGTATGCTTGCTCTGAAAATACTAATAGCCAGCGTTGCTCAATATCTCCATAATTTGAGATAAAACAACTAGTTTTATAGCCTTTTTCTTGCTCTACCCAGGTTACATCTTCCATCGGAAGCTGAACCAATTTTTTTGCTTCTTTTATATTTTCTGGTACTCGCGTTAGCCATAAATAATCATTGTTCTTTAATAACTTTTTTTCGGTGTAGAGCGCGGAATCTGCTACCCATTTAAATCTGGATTTTAAATCAATTTGTCTTTTGAACTCTTCAATCTTTTTTATCGTTTCATGAAAACTTGTTTTGTCAGAACTATTACCATTCAAGGGTTCCATCCATATGGGCATAGCACTTGGTCCATTTACAACTAAAGATAAAACAGCTTGCTTTAAATCAGGGCGATGATCTTTTGAGTAACCGTGATTTAATTTAATAACACCTTCTTCTTCTGGAGCATCATAACTACCGTGGACTGTTAAGCTCGTCGTATCCAAATGGTTAATACTTTTAAGCAAATTATTTTCAAGTGCAACATCAAATGCAATTTCTCCAAATAGTTTACTTGAACCATAGCTTGCTATCTCATCTAAAGCTCGGCCTAATGTGTCATCAGTTAAATCACTCGCTTTAATATCCACTCCCAACAAACGTTGGATAGGTTTATTTTCAAAAAATTGATGCGTTAAATACAAACGTCTATTCGTAAAACCTAAGCCATTTAATATCATTGCTACAGCTGATTGGCCCGTGCTAACAACACGCCTGTGATCACTTTTGGGGAGCAATCGGTCTATTCTGTTTGCAAGTTTTAGATCAATGCAAGTCGCTGCTACTAAGCCATGGTGATCCATCGCGACTGATTGATGCTCATTACCTGGAATTTCCATTTTGAGGCTCATTGAATGTTAAGGGCCTATAAAATAGAACATTTAGATTGAAACTGGAATAGTATTTAGTCTAATAGAATGGATTAAATTACAAAATTAACAGGTTATTTCGTGGGAACGTAGGCTATAGGATTTTTATTTAAAATATTATCTAATATGCCGCTCTTGATAACCCATCTTTTCTAATAGATTATGTCTAATTTTCCTAGTTTGTTGATCACACTCTTCTAAAGCAGCATTGATATTAGCAAGGAACAAGGCATCTTCAACCGCTCTATCATCGCTAATAATTTTGTTATGGTAAAGCCAATTAACAACCTCAGCCCAACTCCACAGCGGAGATTTTTCAGCTAATCGCATTATTGGATGAGGAAATGATTTTCTTCTCTCTCCCACAGTCCA
>JACDDG010000442.1:0-744 GCA_013817115.1 Parachlamydiaceae bacterium
TTTCCCGGCACTGTAAATCCTGTTCACCTTCGCCTTTTAGTGGACGATGATGGCAATTTTTCAAATGCAACAGCGTATAGCACCGGGTTGACCATTTCTTATTCAAATCCTTTGATTACTGTGTCGGGCATTACTACGGCAATGATTCCGGCAAACTCTACCAGATACATCACCATAGGGACAACCAGCGGGGGGACGCCACTGCCAATTGAATTACTGAGCTTCGAAAGTGTTGTGTGCAATCAGAACGTTTGTAATACATGGCAAACCGCGACAGAAAAGAACAATGAGCTTTTTGAGGTTGAAAGAACAGCCAACGGAGAAGACTGGAGAGTGATCGGGAAAGTACCTGGAGCAATAAATTCCTTCGTAACTAAACACTATGAATGTATTGACAAAGAACCGTTATCGGGTCTTTCCTATTACAGATTAAAGCAGATCGATCTGAATGGTGATTTTAGTTATTCTCCGGTTTCATCAGTTAATAATATACGGACGGAGGGATTAATTAAAATGTTTCCTAATCCCGCCAATGCAGAGGTTGTAATAAGCGGCGCAAATGCCGAAGTTAAAGTGATCAATGCATTGGGTGCAGATTTAAGCAAGGAGATCCAAACGGTCCACTTATTAAATGGAGATCTGCAATTAAAAACTTCTTCTCTGATAAATGGAATTTATTACGTCCAGATTTTCAGAGGCACTGGTTCGCCTGTAAAAGTTTTTAAGCTCTTTATCCGTCATTAA
>JACDDG010000442.1:754-2543 GCA_013817115.1 Parachlamydiaceae bacterium
GAAATCTCAAAATTATTTTAGCCATATTTGCGGGGATCAGAATTATCTCTGATGAGAACCCGTATGAAACAGGCAAAATCAAGTTTTAAGATCTTAAATTCCTCTGAAGAACCTTATAGTGAGGAAGAGGGTGGACGTAATCTTACATCTGGAATTCATACAACAGAATACTCAGGCGATCTCGAAGGCCGCAGTATTCTGATGGAACTGAAAAATTACACCACTAAAAGTTCGGCTTCAGTGTACGGATTAGAGAGGTTTACCGGAACACTTGATGGGAAAAGCGGAACCTTTGTGGCGGAACACATCGGTCTCTATAACAGCGGCATGATCGTCTCTACCCGTACTATTGTTGCGAACTCTGCCACCGGTGAATTAAAGGGTTTAAAAGGAAAAGCGAACTTTGAAGCTTTTGGCAGCGAGAAGTTTGAGATTACTTTTGAATATTCTTTTGAATAAAAAATTAAATGGCAATGGTCTCCTTTCGATCATAGTTGAGAATAAACTCGTTCTATTGTAAAATCAGATTTAAATCCTGATTCCAATGGATTTCCGCGGCCTAACTTAAACAGCATAAATTGGTGGATATCATTTAGTTAACTGGAGGAATAGAATTTTTTTAACACCAGAAGTTGGACAACATTAACCAATAGGTTAATTTTGTAATGAAGAGAAGAATCGCTTTAATCAATCTTGTAAAGAGGCTCAAAGTTCATTTCCCTATTCAGTTTGAAGGGATAGATATGGATTCGGTTGAATTTTACATCGATGTTACTAATCCTCAGAATAGAATTGAAATAGTTGATATTATTGACGCTGACCACAATAGAAATACGTTTAGGAAAATAGTTTGGATGATATTAAATAATAGAACAGATACTCTTACTTATCGGCGGGAGGGAAAATCAGTAACAGCGATGAAGTTTAGCCAGAAGGGTCATCCCAACACCAGGATTTATTGCAAAGACATTCCGGCAACTCAAAAAAAAAAAAGAAAAGTTGTGATGGCAAGAGTTTTTCGGAATAAAACCACAACACCGAATAATAAAAAAAATCAAGAAGATATAGACGCTGTAATTAATTACGAATACGAATTTTTTAAAAATAAAGATGAAGCAAAAAAATATAGAGAACAAACTGGATAACTTATTCAATCCAATCGATGAAAAAGAGAAATTGGATTTTGAGTCAATGATTATCAATGAACATATTACGGATGTGATTAAAGCACTTATGAAGCAAAACGGAATTGGCTCAAGGTCTGAACTAGCATTAAGACTGGGTGTAAGGCCGCCTCATGTAACGAATTTGTTTCGTGGCACTAAACGGTACAATTTGACCACTTTGGCTAGACTTCAAAGGGTTTTTAATACTTCCTTTACTTTCAGTGCGAAGTCATTAAGCGTAAACGTAAATCCTATATTCGAAAGCAAGATGGCTAAAGAGGCTAAAGTCATTAAGTTTTCTCCTCAAGAAGTTGAATCCAATGAAACTTCTTTCGCAATAGTAAACAGCAAGCTTGCTATGATATCATAGTATGAAAAACGAAAATCAAAAACCTGATTTGGAGTATAAGCTTCTACGAGTAGCAACGACGAAATTTAATTTTGAAGCTCCACAAGTAAAGAACGAATTTGAAGTTACCTACAATATTGCGCCCACATTGACTCTTAGGGTTGATCTAAGCACGATTTTTATTAAAATTTCAATATCAGGAGAGCTAGCAGACACCAGGCAACAAGTTGTAAATATTGAAACCGTTTCTGCGTTTCAGGTTACTAATCTAGAG
>JACDDG010000443.1 GCA_013817115.1 Parachlamydiaceae bacterium
CAGTATATCAGAGAGGTGTTTTCTTCATTCCCTACTTTCTCTGCCCTCCTCTGCGCCTTCGCATCCAAAGTTTTACGCATAAATTTTTTTGACAAAAATGTTATGATTATAAGCTGCGAAGCAGCAATTGTAGCACGTCATCCCAATGCCGTGCATCGTAGCCTCCATATAAGTAAAAGCTACGGTTTAGATTTTTGCCACGTTTAGAGTTTGCTGACATCTTATCTTTGTTTGAAATTAATTGGAGGCTACGATGCACTGCATTGGAATGACGTGCTCCATTGCTGCTTCGCAGCTGGGTACACCATTGACTTTGTAAAAAAAAAATATGCGTAAAAGTATGTTCGCGTCTCTGCGTCTCTGCGTTAAAAAGTGCCTCAGATAACATCATAGACTCAATTTTTTTTAACACCCTTACTAACCCAAATACCCTTAATATCATTCGTCGTTTCTTCCTTAAAAGGGATTGCGTAATGCCTCAAAATGTGCCCTAACCGCATCTTTAGCTCCAAGTGAACCAAAAAGCAAATTCTCAACATATTTTCTTGCCGAGAGCTCACTGCTGTTAGGCTTTAATGCAGAATTTATAGTTCCATACATACTCACCGAACTAAAAACTTGACCTTTCTCGATGAGATCTTGCAAGTTGTCTAAACATTCAGAAAGGACAGTTCCAAAATTTTCAAGAGCTTCGGGATTAGAAGCAAAGCGTAAAGTTACGCAGAAGTGCACTTCATCATTATGTAATTTGTTTAATGCCACCTTTTTCTTATACATTTCATCTGCGAGGGCATAAATCGCATTATTTGGTAATCCCCATTGAGGATCTATTTCAAAAGCTACCACGTTCACATCAGGCTCTGAAACCAGACGCACCCTTCCTGAATTCTTTTTAATAATTTTTGCTAATTCACGTGTGCTATCATGTGTCATCTTAGCAATTTGTTCATACCCATTTGATCCAATAGCTAGCATAGCAACCAAAGCGCATAGGCTCTGGACACAAGATTGGCTGCCGGAGTCTTTCGATGTCCCATATATCCCTCCAGACCAATTAGGAACCACATAGGTTGACAAAGATGCTAAATCAATTTCATTAAATTCTTTTGTAACTAGTACTGATGAACCTTTTGGGGCCATTCCATTTTTATGGGTGTCAGCTGAAAGACTAGTAATTCCACTTAAAGCTAAATACTGGGTGTTGTGCTGGGATAAGTTATTAACGATAAATCCACCCAAACAACAATCGACATGCATAGGACAGCCATAATGTTCTGCTAATTGTGCCATTTCTACAATTGGGTCGACGACTCCTCGGGGATAGGAGGGGGCAGAGCCAACTACAGCAATGACTTTATTTCGGTTTTCTTTTAGAGCTTCCTTCAACTCATAAAGATTGGCTCTCCCTTCCTTGTCGCATCCTATGTAAACAATGTTCAAGAGATAGCTTTGGCATGATTTTTCTATGGCCGCATGTACTGAAGTGCATGCAATGATTACACCTTCTCCGGGAGCATGTCCTTTTTCTTTCATTCCCAAATTGCGATAAATGCGCATAGCCAGCATAAGGCTTTCAGTTCCACCGGTAGTTACGAAACCCTTAGAAGCACCTGAAATGCCTCCAAACATGGTTGCTACCATATTTACAACTTGGTATTCGATGCAAGTGCCAATAGCGAATTCTTCGCTATGCATAGAATTCCAAAGATGTGAAAGTTTAAAAGCTTCCGTAAAAATTTTTACGAGGTGGGATGTTTTTGTGGCTATGTCATCGGAAGGGTGCCATTTTTTGATACTTTTCAAGTTTTTTTCCATTTCACAATCTAAATTTTTAGAATAGATGGCTCCGGAAAGATGTTTAGAGTGCAATGCCTTATTTGTAATATCGCTTATTTTATTTAGGTATTCAAGTAATTCAGCATTATCCCATCCGAGTTTAGGAATTTGGGTATGCAATTTTCCAAAAATTTGCCATTGTTTTTGTACAGATTCTTTTGCTTTAGTATGTTCATTTTGAATGTTTGCAATATAAAGGCTTTTAACCGGAGGGAGCTTCAAAAGGATGCGGCCAATAAAATCTCTACAATTTTCATTCCAGTGTGGTTGACAAAAGGTTTTTAATTGCATAATAACATAAATAGAAATGCAGGTTGCGCCCACCACAGTGTGAGGAGGGAGATTTTTTAATGCGCTGTCAGTATTCTTTGAAATATAAGCAAGGCATTTCCTTATATATTTTATAGGGGATATTTCCATCCCTGAAAGTAAGTAACCATAAACGAAAGCTGATGCATCCATTGTAACTCCTTAAAGGTTAAGATCCAAACATATAGATTCCCCCTAAACTTATTCTGTCGCTGGTAATTAAGTTAAAAGACGAGTCTTGATATATGATTTCGCTCTATTAAGCTTATTTGTCAATTTTTTTGTTTTCAAAAGCTATCCTTTCGGCGTTTTTGACTTCTTGTTCTGTTAATGATGTTCAATAAGTTCAACGGGGGCACCACATTCCTCAATGAAAGCTACGCACAAATTT
>JACDDG010000444.1 GCA_013817115.1 Parachlamydiaceae bacterium
GGTATGAATCTTGCTATTGACCTCTATCTTGGATGGAAAGCATATTCAAAAAAAGTTAAAGAACTCGAGAGAATATCCTATGTATTGGTTGTAGCAATGGTTACTATTTTTAACTCATCCCAATTAGACTGAAAATTTTTCTAACATTTCGATAATTTAAAAGATGAAATGGACCAATTTTTTGTTCTTCATTTCCTGAATAAATAATAAATCCTTCACCACAACGGTCCCCCACTATTTTTTTAAAAGCTTGAAGCCCTGAAAGGAATGAAGAATTAAAGGTCTTTGCAGACTTTATCTCAATTGGCACCAATTCAACTCCATTTTGAAAAATAAGATCAATTTCTCTTTGCTGGCTATCTCGGTAAAAATAAATTTTTGGAGGTAAACCTTTATTAAATCTTTCTTTCATGAAATCTAAAATCACTAAATTTTCAACTAAATTACCCCGTCGAGAGTAGTCTTACCTGATTGCCTTGGTCCCGTAATCGTCACTACAGGGTAATCTTCAGCCATTTTTTGAACTTCAGCATCCATATCTCTTTTAAACATAATTTCTCTCCTTGCAAATCCGGAGTTCAACTCCCGATTTGCAAATTACCAGATTAATAGTTTAATTGCAATAGAGCAGAGGCTCTGACCATGATACCTTTGCGTAGGGCGAAGGATTTCAAATGATACCAAGATGCTGCGATCAGCGACGAGATAATAGCCTAAGCTATTGCCAGCTATTGCCGAGGAGTTGAGCGCGGCAGATTGGTATCATTTGAAATCCTTCGCCTACGCATGGGGGTCATGTGGTCTGAGGCTGTCTATTAACGTGAAGTTGCTTAAAGGAAAGTCTTTCTCTGTTGTAGCAAAAAAAATGTTGCAACGTCATTCCAATCATGCTTTAGACTCACTATTCTAGCATTAGAATCTCATTGCTGATGTAATCAGCATGCATCTTATGAACTAACAACGGAGAATTTCTTAATTTTGTTTCCCATATTTTCAAAATATCACTAAGAGTTAAATCTGAAATTTCCGCTGTTTTTGAAATAATTATTATAATGTCATTTTCATAAGGATTGAATTCCTCTAAAAAATTTAGCAATGAAAACTCATCGATCAAATCCCCGACAATTTTTAAAAATACTGCATAACTTATTTGCAGGGTCTCTAATTTATTTTTCTCAAGTAATAACCTTTGTATCAGTTTAAATTGCATAGAAAAATGGCGTTCATATTTTTCAACTAGACAAATCCTGTTTTTTAAACCCTTAGAAGCAAATTTTGAATTTCCATATTCTCGCTCTAAGGTTTCTTTCCACCTACCTAATAGGTGACGGCAACATTCAAATATTTCATTCGTTATCAATAAGGTATGTTTGTCTGGAAAACAGATATTTATGCACATAATAATTGGATCCAAAATGATGAAATCAAACTTTTTAAGCTGCAATTTATCGACTATTTCAGTTAATGGTTTAAGTATATCACTAATAATAGGTACATTTTTATTTACATCAACTAAGTGAATGGGCAAAATACTTTCAAGGTCTTTAAACAACTTTGACATTTTGTATACAAATCCACCACATAATTTATAAGTTGTATTGTACATATCGACAGTCATGACTTGAAATTCACCCCGTATGCGCAATTTTTTGGCATAGTTAATATAAAACTGATTGCCGGAACTTTCTAAATATTCTATCCATGAATACCATAATTTATTTCTTTGAAGATTCCAATTCATTATTTTTTCATTAGTGGCATATACTTTAAATTTGAGAATAGGAAGAGTTAACAAACTTAGATGATATTCTAAGAGATCGAAAACATATTCATTTGCATTATTAAAAGTTAAGTTTATATTGATTTCGAATAAATTTGTAAGAATTTCGAAATGCTCTTTAGACTCTATTAAATTCAAAGCATGACAATCATGTAGATTACGCAAAACTAAAACAAATAAATTGATGCTAACATCGGTTTTCTCTAAAACTTTAGTGATTAAATAGTTTAAAACTTTACAACAGAAACTTTTTTGATGTTTACTGATGTTCTCAATTTGATTAAAGCAGCTTTTAAACATATCGAAAAGAGCCTTTATGATATGGATTACATTTTCCGTCTCTCCTAACATAATGGTACAGTCTAACAGGAGATGAAATAATTCTAGCTGTTTCAAACGATTATTCTTATCTTCAAGCTCTAAGGTTCTATCAAGAACCACTAAAGCCAACCTTAAGCAATTAGTATCCTTTAAATTTATAAGATAAACTATGGATTTATAGAAAGTGGGAAAAATAATGTGAATTTCTGTTCCATTATCTCCAAATTCATATAACGTACGTTGATACATTTTTTCACAGCTTTGAAAAATATCTTGAACTTTGGCGGACCACTTGGACGAAAATAATTCATCAATTAAAGCATCAAAAAAAATGGCAAACCCCTGGACAGACCCTGAAGGATGATGTTGCTTATAGTCTAAATTTTCAGCAAAAAGAGCAGAAAAAAAAAGATTAGCAGAGACCGATTGTTC
>JACDDG010000053.1 GCA_013817115.1 Parachlamydiaceae bacterium
TTTATGCGGCGTATCAGTCTCGATGAGGAAACAATCGACCGGAGAGCCGTATGCGCTAGTACCGCCCGTGCGGTTCGGAGGGAGGGGTGGTGAAAGCCATTCCTACCTCTATTAAAAATTTTCAAGTAAAAAGCTCTGCTAGCTTCCCGCCTATGACTGGTGGAAGTAATTGAGAGCTTAAAAAATTACTTTTCAATAAGCTCGTTTGTCTTTTCTTTTGTCGTTGTCTTTGCCATTTCAGGAATTCTTAGCGTATAAGAATCAATCAAAACACCCTTAGAATCGATAGCTTCGAAAACCTTTTTGTCTTCATCTAGCGTTACCAAAATAAAATGTCTTGCGGGGGCTATCTTAGCCAGATACCAAGCTTTCGTCGTTCTGGGATTGCGACCTTCTTCAATTCCCCAACCACCATCTCCTATGTAAAGAACTCCGCTAGGATCTTCTTTGCCACCTTTTAGAAGAACCGTGCGCTTATAAGCATGATCGTGATGCTCAAATGCTGCATGTAGATTATATTTATCAAAAAGTGGCACCCAATGTTCTCGAATCGCTGGACTCATTTTAGTGTTTTGTTCTCGAACGGAGGGATAAGCTGGGACATGGTAAAGTGCAAATTGATGAAGGAATGAATTTCTGGTTTTCAATGCCTCTTCAAGCCATGCAGTTTGCTTTCCATCAATCGGGTGAGTATGTCCCGAATCCAAAATAGTTATGGCTAGATAGTCTCCGGCATCAAATGTGCGGTACCCCTGATTGCCAGGTGTTCTAAAAAGCGCATAATAAAAACGTGCGTTATCCGGAGTCTGAAAGTACCTTCCTCTAGTGTCGTGGTTTCCAATTGCTGTTATCATTGGAATAAGAAATCCATCTGGTGTCACCATGGTTTGTTTCCAAACTGTCAGCCATGTGAGCCATCGTTCGCCGTCTTCAGCAATGGCTGAATCTTTTTTTGCGGTATAGGCTAGATCTCCGCCAAGTAGCGCAAATGAGGGGGATTGCTTTGCAGCTTGGATGTTAGTTGCTTTGATGTCAGCAACTGAGTCATGAAAGACATCTCCTCCCTCAACAAATGAAAGAGGTTTTGCTAAAGTTGCTGGAAGAGTGCGAAATTTGTACTCTGGGCCGTTTGATCCAATCTGAAAGCGGTAGGCATTGCCTGGTAGAAGACCGATAATTTCGATGCGATGGAGTAAATAAGGAAATTTTTCAGGTAATTGAAAGTGGATAGCCGATGCCTCTTGCCATTGATCTTGTCCAATGCGTTGGAATTTGATGCGGTCATCTTTTTCATTTAAGCGAGAGATCCATTGGATAGTCATTGTGGTCGTTGGATCTCCTTGCCATGTCAAATAGAGCGCAGGTGGATCAAAATTAGGTGATGGAGATGGCGTGGAGTGCAACAAAGCTGTTGATGTAAGTGAAAAAAAAAGCAAAGAAAACATTGTAGACATGAGCTCCTCCCCTGAAGTTCCTATTCCTACCCTATACGGTAATTGCTAAATAAGCACTAGTTTTTTATTCTTTTTCGTAGCCATTATGTCAATTGGCTGCAAGCTATGAGCAAGTTCTACGAATTACATTATAAGGGAGTTCCCTATGGCATCGAAACTATAGAAACAACGGCTTCTTTGACATCATCTGTCAACAATAACATTATAAATGGAAAAAGCACTATCAAAGCATCAAAAGCACCAAAAATGATACAAGTCTACGCTAGATAATCATTTCTAAAAGTCTTTTAATTAACCCTCACTGTCATTAAATACAAAATCATTTTTCATTAGATATTTTTTTCATGTAGCATTTGCAAAAATGCTGATCTATGATATTATTAAAAAGAGTAATTATTAAAATTAGGTTTTATATGAAAAAAAATTTTTTGTTTTTGTTCGCGATGTTTTGCTTAATGTTTACAAATGTTTATTCAGCAGAGAATCGAAGATTTGAGAAGCTTTTTGAGTCCAAAGCTACAGGGGTTTCGCAAACGGAGCTCTATTTAAAAGTTCATCCTTTTGAAAAAATTGAAAAAAAATTAGGTAGATTTAATTCACAAGTATCTTTTGTGACTGATAAAATGATAGATATGGAAACTAATAGTGGTTTTTTTGGCTATCATGGATGCACACAACGCTATAGAATTTTTCAAGATATTTTAAGAGCCGTTTTTGAAGAGACTATGGATTTTGAAATTCCTGCTGACTTTCAATTTTTGAGAATTCCTGGTGATGAAATGTTTGCTTTAAAAAATAATAAGCAAAGTTTCTATAAACTTTTTGACCGGAAGCCTGCTTCAAGAGAAAATAGAAATAAAATTATTGATGCGTTGTTCTTACAACCTTTTAACGAAGGCTTCCGCAGTTCTATCGCAATTAAAGATTTATCAAGTGAAGAAAATAATGAATTATGGATACTTGCAGAAGATTTTGTAGAAAATTTAGATAGTCTAGCTATGGAAGACTACTACGATTTTGAATTTGAAGAAAAGGATGGAATAAAAAGTTTAGGAATTTTTGAGCATGAAATCCCAAATCAAAATAGCATGAAGTCAATTCAAAAGAAATTACAAATGATGATGCATTGGGTCGATAAGCAAAAAAATAAAAGTGAAGATTCAGTCCAGGCATTAGCGATTCCAAGCATAGCTGTTGAGAGAATCACAAAAATCTATGTAAATGTCTTAAGTAAAATTAAAACTAAAAATTTTAATTATGCTGCAGTAAAATCGCAAATTGCCAAAAATTATACATTCAGAAATTTATTATTTAGTACTTATAAGCTTACTTATAATGAAATGAATGCCCCATTGTTGAATTATTTTTTTCCTTATAATGATACAAGATCTGAGCAGCAGTCACGTATTATCTGTATAAACATTCCCCTTTACGGGAATTATCATCGCTCAGATGAAAGTTCTGTTAAAATATTTTTAAATGATAATTCGATTGAGGGTGGTGATAGCCATGTGATGGGATTATTGGCTAACTATTTTGAAAATATTGGACTCAACAAAGATCTTCCTTTGGAATTGCGTCGAATTGCGGTAACGGAAATAAGCAATGCAAAAAATAAACACGGATGCATTATGCAATTTTTTGATGTTTCAGAAAATAATGGAGAAGTTCCACTTCAGGGCGTTAATTCTGCAGCGTATGTTTCGCATACATTTGGAATACCATTGAAGAATTTTGAACCCTCACAGCTTCTATATGGAGAGGTGCCTATACGTCGTAAGGAGTTGGATTTGCAATTGAGATTGATTCCAAGCAATCATACGACATTAAATCCGTATGGATTTTTGCGTGTGGTACGTCACGATACTCTTGATCCAGAAATATCAAAAAAAATAATTTCTAAGATGCGTGATAGGTTAAAAACTGGCATTGTAGATGCTGACAAGCTAAATACGTATAAAGCTGAAATGGATATGACTTGGAGTCTAGATTAAGATTAAGGGCTATTATTGTATTATTGTAGCGGAGGCACGGGATTGAAATGCCGTGCCTCAATATACTGCAAGCCCAGAAGATAGCAAAATTGTTGCATGGAATTAAAATGCTAGCAAACTGTAGAGTAATGCAGCCATAAAACATAACTCGAAAATCTTTTTGTAGCCCATAGCAAGGCTCTGCCGCAACTATGGGAAGGCAAAGGTGCCTCTGTCCCTTGGTAGGAGGACTTCTTATTTTAGCCCCAAACATTTTTGTAAAGCAACTTCTCAGCGTTATATGCGGGCCACTAATGAATTTGAGCTGTCCTTGGGTGCCATGAAAAGAAGTCACCCTACCCTGCCCGGGGGGGCAGAGGCAGTCTTTGCTTTCTTACAGACGCGGGAGAGCCTTACTGTGGGCCATAAAAAGATTTTCGAGTTACGTTTTTGGCTGAATTACTTTAGATTGCTAGGATCTTGAACGTGGCTGACCTTTTTTAAGGCTATCAATGCACGGCATTGAAAAATGCCGTGCTACAACTAATTAGATTCTAAAAATAGCCTTTAATGCAGATCTATCACATATTGCGGCGTTTGAATGATTTTGGAACCGTAACTTTTCATGTAAGTGCCGACTCGAACTTCTAGCTGAGAAAATACGTCCTCCCAGGCAGCGTTTGATTTTCTTTTAACAACTTCTTGTAAGCTTTCTAATAATCCCATCGTCATAAAGCTGCCAACGTTGTTTACACCCCAAGCAGATGTTCCCGGAAGCGAACCGGAAGCTATTATAACACCAGACGAATCTAAGAATAATTTTTTGTAGTTTTGCTTTTCGTAACTTTTCATAAAATATTGCGCACCTAGTGCTGACGGAGAATCAAGTGTCTTAATTTGACCCCCATTAACGTATACATTACAAGAATCAGCTAAAGCGATCAACAAACGAGGATTTTTTTCGCGGATGCTATTAACTATGTAATCTAGCTCGACTCCAGTGTAATCTTCACCAAAAAACAAATTCGGCCATTGACTGGATTTGTCATGAGTACGATATCCATGCATAGAAAAAAAGGCGATGACAACATCGTCAGGATTTACTTCCAATTGCTCAATTTGCTTTATAACCTGCTGAGGTTTGGCCGACTTGCCATATGTCATGACTACGTTCAATTCAAGTCCTGTTAAATCAGCAGCTCTACTCAGCTCTTGATGCATGTTATCAATGTTGATCTTCATTGCCTTTCCTAAGGCTTGATCATTTGTATCACCCACTAGCACTGCATGCAAAGTCGCAGCATCAAGTGGTGTTATAGCTGAACATAATCCCAGCACTAAAGTGCAAAAAAAGGTAATACCTGTTTGTTTAAATCGATTTAACATTAAAGACTCCTGGAATTTATAAATTATGTGGGTACTTATTTTCAAGTTTTTGCATAAAACTATCAAAACCTATTTTTGCTGGATCGTAATCTAAAATGAGCGTGCTGCCGTCCTTCTGGTCTTTTTCGATGATTTTAAGTTGATCACCAGCAGGACTCAATAATACTATTAAATCCCCCATATTTTCTTTATGAAATTGAAATCCTATAGTCGGCAGGAAGATGGTCAGTTTACTTATTTCTTTGACATAGTGGTCATCATTCATCAGAAGCTTATGCAATTCCAATTTTAGCTCATTTGAAAGCAATATTTCTGGCGTGATCACGGCATAATGTGGAAAAGAACGTTTTGGACTGACATAAAAGAAAGAAACAGAATCGGGATTATTAAGCACTCCCATCACATCCTTTCCTATTTTTGATTCTATAAAAATTGATTTTGACACATGCTGCTCCCGTTTATGTTGCTGGCAAGCTTGCAAAGACATAATCAGTAGGCCCGAGAAAAGTAGGGCAACGATTGTTTTAATCATGAAATCCTCATTTAGAAAATATTAAAATTTTTAGTATCAATTTTATGTAATAGTAAAAAGCACTTTTTCCGTTGCATGGAATATTTTAATTATACGTGCAATCAGGAAAAGAATCAATGCTTATTAGCATGCTAATAAGCATGCCAATAAGCATATTTCAAAGAATCTTTTAATAATTTACAACTGAATTATCAGGAATAAGCCGCGGGCGACCTTGATAACCAACAATCATCAACACTGGTTGACCTGGATTAAACAGGACATCCATTCCTTGAATGACGACTCTTAATTCACCATTGCTAAGTTGGACGACGTATTCATAAGCATTTTGAGAGCTAAGGTCTTTTTCGATGCTAGCTCCAACCGCAAAACCTAATAATGCTCCTGCAACTGTTGCAATACCGTTTCCCGAACCTCTTCCAATTTGATTACCAATCACAGCTCCGGTGACACCACCAGCAACCATTCCAGCAGTATTTTCCTCTAATTTTTCAGAGTTTTGGATTCGAACCTGGCGTACACTGACGATTATCCCTTGGTAGGCTTCAGAAGCCTCGAACACGCAATCTTCCGAATAAACATGTGATGAAATTTGGCGGGCGCATCCTGTAAATAATCCTACTGTGGAGCACACTGTGATCAACAACAATGAAGTGCGAGCTATTTTTGAAAGTTTCATTTTTATCCTGTAAGTTAAAATGTTGGCTTTATGTGTTAATATATTAACAAGTTAGGATAATTTTGTCATGGTATTCTGCATTTTAGCCCTTTTTACGGTGATATGCTTCTAATTAAAAATTTAAGACGATTTTTAAAAAAATATAGTTCAGAGGGGGATGCTCCGGAAAATACTTCAGGGTAGATATACTCGCTGAAACATCCTAAAAAAATTTATTTAATAATGAGAAATTTTTAGGATTAAAGCGAGAATTTTTCGGTTAAGGCTTGTACAACGCATGAAGCTTTGGTTAAAGTGGACAAGTGGACACTTTGATAAATTACTGGGGCTAATTCGTAAGAGAAGTTTCTTACATTCACTCTCATCATGAATACATAGAAAGAAAAAGCCTTTCAGACAATTAGCTCTTTTAGATGAATTAAAATCGCAACATCAGGTTTTCTTTTCTTCCTGATTGACACCTCCACCTTCGGTTTTTTCTTTTGTTTCAACTTTAAGAGTACCCGCAATAGGATTCGGTTCTTTTTTTTCTACTTGCTGATCTGCAATTTTTGGTTCTTCTTCTTTACCAGTTGTTAAAATAACATCTGTAGCTTTTGCAGCCGCTGTCAAAATATAATCATATTTCTCTTGTTCGGTTGGCAGACCGTTAATTATTACCTCTGTTATATAAGTTTTTTTATCAAGAGGCAATGCGTCAATATTCAGTTTATTCAGAACATGTGCATTCTTTTTGCTAATAGATGTCATCAAGGTCTTAAATTGATCATCAGTAAAATCCAATGAAAAATTGTTGAGTTCTGCAGCTGACAAGGTAGGCAAACGGTTCGATATTACAATTAGGATATTATCAGTCACTCTGCCCTTCTTTACAAACTCACTTAAAACGTCTAATGTAATTTCCGGTGCATTACTTTGTTCATTCGCTTTTTGCATTCCCTGAGCAAGTATAGCCAAACCCCCGACTAATGGACCTAAGGGGGAAGCTGTAAAAAATGGTGCGGCAGCAGTTAACACTTTTGTAGCTACTTCTAAAGTAGGAGCGTTGTCATAGATATAATTTCCAATGGTATTAAGATAATTAACGCAGCCTTCAGTGGGATTTTCAGGTTGCGTTTCAGATTGATCACTACTACGCTCTATATAATGAAAGTCCTCTACTTGTAAATTAATTTTCATTTCATTTTTTTTAACATCAATTTCTTCAAAAAAAGAGGTAAGCGATTCATGTATCATCTCTTTTTTATCTTGATAAATTATGAGGTCATCATTCGCAATAGTATTGAGTTCAGCAGTAAGAGTATTTATTGAATCGGCATTAATTTTTAAATCATCGCTTAATAAATTTGATTGTCCTTCATTGCTAAAGAAAACCACTTTTGCTAGTAATTCATATTTACTATCAACGGAAAAAAGATCGTTATCGAGTGAATATAATGTATCATATAAATTTGCATATAAATCCTTAACCTCGACCTTGCCTTTTTCAACTTCTGAGCCTAAGTGATGATCAACATGAAAAATACCTACAAATTTAAATTTGTTGCTAATCTCATCTACTGATTTGTCATTAAGTTTATTTGAATTCACAAAAGCCAAAATACCTTTGTCCGATAACCCTTTACTTAAAGAATCCCTTTGCTTTAACTCTTTTGAAATATTACTCGATATTTTATCAAGCTCGATTTTTAACTTATCAATCTGAGGTGTACTTGAGGTGCGAAAAGAAAAAAATCTCTTAGAATCGTAATTTTCTTTTAATAACGTTAAGCCAGTAATTGCTTTTGGAATTTCAGATAAAATTATTTCCAGATCAGAACGAGGAGTGTTCTTATCCCCGATAAGATTATTTAACTGTGTAGTAAATTTTTCTAATGCTTCAGGAGTAAAAGTTTCACCCCCAGGGTCGCTATTTCCTCGCGTCTTAATTACTTCTCCTTCGAATTTCAGCTTTGTATTTAAATTAGCTTTACTTATATTACTCAAGGATTCGAATATTTGATAAGATAATTTAGATATCTTAATCTCAACCGCTTGATGTTTACTTGTTGTTTCGTTGATGGAACTAAAGTCAGTATCTTTAGTAATATGATGACTAGGAATAGATAGGTTTATAGTTGGTTCCATGTGACCTCAAAAATTTAAAATTTTTAAATATTGGAATAACCCGTTTAATTTATTACTTTGCGCGCGCACTTGTTATGCTTTTATTATACAATTATTACAAGTTTTATGCCAAAATTTATTTTAAAGTCTTTAAGGTTAAGTTAGCTATTATTCGGATATTCAAGTTAAATAGACGCCAGCAGTGTAAAACGTAGCAAACGCAGCGCATTATTTCGAATCGGAATGATGTGTGCATTTTTTCACACATTAACTTGTTTAAATCGTAGATTCAGACCACATGATCCCTATGCGTAGGCGCAGGATTTCAAATGATACCAAGATGCTGCGATCAGCGACGAGGTAATAGCCTGAGGCTATTGCTGAGGAGCTGAGCGCGGCAGATTGGTATCATTTGGAATCCTGCGCCACGCATAGGGGTCATGTGGTCTGAGATTAGCTTTACTGCTGATTTAAGATGACAAAGGAATGCTTCTTCTCAAGCCTAAAAAAGTTTTTTAATTCATGCAACTTCTCGTCAGTCACTGTGATGGCAATACTATCAAATATTGGCAAAAGAGCTTCTGTTTGTGCATCGAGTATAGGACTCTTGCTGATTGCAATAATACAATCATAGTTTTCACGCAATTGAGATAAAAGTTTCTGAAATGCTGCAGATTCAATAAGCTCATTTCCATAAGCTGTGCTGCCTCCGGCAGAAATCTGATCAAATGTCGAGCCTCGAGAAATGTGGACCTCTTTCGAAGAACCGTTTAAATAACTCAAAAGATCATCTTTAGTTCCACTCTCAGCCAAATCAAATGTTATTGGCAAGATTATAACTTTAAGATTACGCTTGCTTAGCAAATTTGCGAACTTTAGTTCGTAGTCACGGTCTTGGCTGTCTAAAATTAGAATCGTTTTCCCACGCTCGCTAGCATTTTGTCTTTCAACGATTGAGGGGCAAAGGTGTGCAGCTAAACGCCTCAAGGTCTCGAGTTCTGTTTCTGTGGATGCTTTTGATTGTAGCGTGCCAGCTACATGTTGGCCCATAAGGCGTAAATTAGCTTCTGAAACTGAAATACCTTGTTTAATAGATCCCATAATAGCAAAAAATGTCACTCCCAACCCTCCTAAAAAGGCGCCAAAAAGAGCCCAAATGAGTAAGTGCGGAGATCGAGGATGTAAAGGTGGAATCGCTTTATCAAATGGTGCTGAAAGGGACATCTCTAAATGATCCGAAATGTTTTTCGACTCAATTAAGCTCCCTATGGTCTGCATGATAGAGGCATCTGTTTTTAGATAAAGATCAAGAAGCTTTTCTGTGGCCCATTGTTCCGGTAGTTTGTCGAAATCACTCTGCAAAGCTTGCTTTTGCTTAAGAATTAAAGTTTGCTCATGTTTTAAGCTATCAAGGTGTGATGCTGCATAGTCATGCATGGACTTTTCCAAAAGGGAAATCTTTTGCTTTAGCAAATCAAAAGTAACTGCTTGAATGGACTTAACTTTATTACGAAGAAATTCTACGCGCAATTCTAAGAGCTCCACAACTTGTTTCAAATGGAGGCTAAGAAAATTGCGTTGGAGGTCTAACTCGTGATTCAAGCGTTCGAGCTCTTTTGAAGTCCGATTAGTTTGATCCTTAATGGTCTGTGCCAGTGTACTGGCTTTTCTGACGATGTCTTGGCTGACTGGGTCGGTTAATATAGCAACTAGAGAACTCATTTCAAAATCGGACTGTGGAATTTTATCAACAATGTATTGATTCTGATTCGCATTCGCTTCTGTCTCATTCAATTCTCTAGAGTAAGATAAGAATAAAGTATTGGCGGTATCAAGATCGATACCTTTAAATTCCTGACCCAGCGATTTTTGTCGATTAGGAACAAAATCTTTGGTTAATGAATTTCCTAAAGCCGCGTCTATCGAATCGCATTGCTGGTAATAACGCCTAATTTCAGCAAGTGTTTGATGTATAAATGGAGGATCATTTTCAGAAGAGTAATGCGCTTTGAGAGACGTACCATCATTTAGTGTTTGTTGAACATGCTTGATTTCAAGATCGATGGCGAGTAACTTTTTCTGCAATCCT
>JACDDG010000054.1 GCA_013817115.1 Parachlamydiaceae bacterium
AGATATTTTAACTGGTTCGATGAAAGTGATATGAACCGGGAAAATCAAAGCGATGAAAGGGTTAATTGGCTCATAGATATGCTGGGATCAGCGACAGGATAACGAGAAATCATAAAGTCGAGTTAGCTTGAAATGTCATTTAATTTTGTTGGTGTTCATTTGTAAGCATTCACATAGCTCTTCCTTTTTTTTAAACTCTATCTAGTTTAAATGAATACGTTAGTTGATAAAACCTTCATTCTCCTATACGGGATAGCTCATTAAACCTAAGGTTTATACCGAAGTGCGTTCAAATGTTGGTTTTTGGCAATGAGAAACTCGAAAACGACTCAATATTATAATATGGGGTCGTTTTTGATCGCTTAATCGCGGGAGCTTTCTCTTTGCCAAAATCCAAAATTTGAACGCACTTCGGTATACCAGTAAAAGATAAAAATTCAACATGCCCGTTATGTGGCTACATTAGGAAATCTTGCAGTGCTAAAAGAGTCTAGGAATAATTGCTGGATAATCAAGCCTTTTTATTAGGAACTACTTAAAAAAAAACTTGCATCTGACAATATACCCGGTTTTACGGTCGGTAAGAAATCAATATATATGAATTTTGGTGAAAAATTAAGGCATTAAGGCAATAGCTTGGGAAACTTGATTACTTTTTATCCATAAATGCGTGGCATAGTTATCAGCTAAATGTGGGACAGCCTGCACAAATGTGATGCCAATCATAGCTGTAAGGGAATCCTGCAAAAATAGTTGTAAAAGAACTGCAATCTCTAATAAATTTGAGGAATCTACCTTCTGCAGAGAAGTAATTATGTCCCGAGCAACATTTAACTCGTGAGTGACGCAATCTTTAATATCTATACACCCCCACTTACGTCGCTTTTTCTCCGGAAGGTATGGGGCAAAATATCCAGTAAAAGGTGGATTTGTGACATCTTTTTGAAGAAAAAGCGTTTGATTGGAAGTTAAATCAAAAGGGATAAAGGTGAGTGAGCATAATCTGGTTAATGAAAAAAAGTTGATTATTTTCGTTTTCCAAAAATATATAGTCTGCTCTTGCTCCGTTTCGAGAGTTTCCTGGAGTAAATCTAAAGGATACGAATAGATTTCATGTGAAATCTCTGGAGAAGATGTAGGGTGGGAGTGGTCACTTTCCAACTCATGTCGGCATGTTGAGTGATGCATTGAGGAGAAAGAAGTGTGGGCAGGGGAAATAATTCCACCTATAGTGCAAAGATTTACGTTAAACATATTTAGAGACTAAAAGCTTTAAGCTTTAAAGTAAACATAATTCCTCTTCAGGGCACAGCAAGGGCATTAATCTCTACTTATAGCACATCTACAAAAAGGGCATGCCAAAAAAACTCAGAACTTTAAATTTTAATAATTATTGATAAATCTTTGACTTGACTTTAAAAAATGGTGATGCTTATAATAAGTTATAAACAAGTCACAAGTTTTTTTAATGGCAACTCTCATTTTAGCCTTTCCTTCATTTTTAGGAGGTTTAAAATTGGATAAAGCATTGGCATTTTTTTTTGAGGATCTTGAAATAAACGATTCTATCAAATTTGACGTAAATTTTTTAAACAAGACTTTGTATATAAGAGTCTAACAATTTAAGGTAAACTATGATCCCACAAATTTCCCCTACAAAAAGTCGCAATTATTCATGCGAAACCAGTCCTATTTCAAAAAAAAGACCTGGCCCTGCTTTGGAATTGTTAGGGTTGAACCAAAACATACAGAATCTCGCAGAAAAACGTTTAAAAACCGGTGAGTCTAGCTTTTCATTCCGCACTAATGCAAGTCTCGCAAAAGAGGAAAAAAAATGTTTGTTTTCACAAAATCTTAATTTTGAAAACAGCTTTGATCATTGCAAATCGGCAATCAAAATGCAGACTAATACATTTCAGCAACCTGAAATAAGAGAAGATAACGAAAGCATTCGTTTACCTAAAAAAATCGAACCTTTTCGTTCACCAGTACAGCGCGCGCCACAACCGAGAATTAAGACAAAATATGAAGAATTGTATAAAAATGACTACAAACAGTTTGAAACTATAATTAACGAAAATGTCACAACTTTAACATGCATGGGAGAAGGTTCCTTGATGAAAGCTTATGATGTTCAAGCAAAAAATCAAGTACTTGAGGGGATTTCAAATGATAATATCCTAGTTAAACTGTACATGCTTAAACGTTTTAAAGGTGTTGTAACCTCGAGTACATTAGATCTTAAAAAGTTTATGGAAACAGCTATCAAATCCTATAAGAAAGCAAAGGACTTAGAAATTCCTCAAGCCATTCTTTATAATATAGATACCGCGGTGGATGATTGTTACTTTATAGTCGAAAAAATTCATGAAAGTCTTGACATAGAATGTTGTGAACAAATGGCGCAAGTAAAAGATTTATTTAAAATTTATTTCGAAAAGAATCTTGTTTTAGACTTAGCGCCTGCCAACTTATGCGTAAAAACTGAAACTGGGGATAAGAAAATTGTAGTTCTGGTTGATTACTTGGAGAAGGAAATAAAAATTAAAAAAAACACTTCTCGTGATGAATTTTTTGAGAATATCTTGACTCGTTGGTATAATGCAATTAAAAAAAAATCATTTAACTTATCTGATGTCGAAAAGGAAAGTAAAGCAATAGGTATGTTAAATGACCTTACTCAAGGGCTTGATAAGTATGGTTTTAATCCTACGTGGATTGTTAATGCAACAAAATAAATTTAATTGTGTACTTTAAGTTTTCACGAAATATTGACGAGCGGTCAAATCCACTTTTGAACGCTCTTCAATATTAATGCTTCCAAAATTCAGGTTTCTGTAAATTATTCCTTTTTCAACAAAGCTCCCATTTGAGCATTCGTGGTGACTGTAAAACAAGCTATTAACTTTCTTTGAAATTTAATGCTTTGCAAATGCAACTTCCTGGACAGATGTCAAAACGCCTCGAGGGCCTCGTAAGACACCTAATACCGAAGTGCGTTCAAATTTTGGATTTTTAGCAATGAGAAACTCGCGATTGAGCGATCAAAAACGACCCAATATTATAATATGGAATTGTTTTTGATCGCTCAATTGTGGGGGTTTCTCATTGCCAACAATCCAAAATTTTGACGCTCTTCGGTATATAAGAACGAGCGATTACAATCGTAATCCCCTACTTACAGCATCGCTTAGATATTGTAAGTAGTGAGAATACAAGTTATACTACTTTAGCACCTAAATTTCATATTTTCCTTTTGTCATTCCACTGCTACCATCACAATATTCCCAAGGGGAAGGACCTCCTAAGGCCATCATTGGTTTACCATAATCCTTTCCTGTTCCTCCCAATGTGAGCAAAGGCACCCCCAATATTTCAGCTTTTTTGCGCGCCATATACTTGAGGGCTTGCGCTTGCTTAGATGTAATATTGCTAGGATAAAGCCTTTCCATAAACAGTACAGGATTCTCTCCATCTCAGAGCACTTTTAAAAGACAACGCGCGTTAATTTTACCAAGAGGACCTTCTGCACTTTTAATCGCTAGAATTTTAATTTTCCCGTCCATGCTGTATCCCAGAAGCCCTTTATTGAGGTTAGCATCACCATCAACTCGCTGGCAACTCCCATCGACTTCAGTACCACAAAGCAAAATATCGATTGGATCATCCATTTCTATGACGACATTATTACCTATTGCCATGCTGAGTGCCTTTTCATTTATCTTACCTTTAATGTCATGTGCAAATCCAGGAGTATTAAAAGGAGAAGCTTTCAAAATCTCTTGTATTTCTACTAAAATCTTTTTCAGTTTATCTTCAAATGATTTTATCTGGTTATTGTTCATTTCAGTATTTGAAGTCTGTAAAGATTCTGATCCTTTTATCCAATGAATACAGAGTAACTCAAAGTTTTGTTTAGTTAAATTTTCTTGAGCCTTTAAGGAATCAAAATATAATTCGCTAGAAGCTTCAATAATTTTAATAATTTCGTCCAAATTATTTTCTCCGGCAGTATTTTTTTTAAAAACGGGAAAAAGAATTATCAATTGAGCTAATACCTCTTCAGGTTTTCTTTTAAAGAGATTTTTCTGCCCCTTTAGTGTTCCATAGCAGCTTGTGAGATGAGGATTAAAGCGGTACCACTTTGTGTTTTTGTATAGAGAGAATACTTGCAAAACTTTTTTCAAAAAAAAAGATTGAGATAAAAGCATGACTGGAATGACGTGCTACAATTTGTTGCTTCGCAGCTGACCTGGACTAAATAGTGGCTGTATCCGTTTAATTCAACATATTCATATAAAATAAAATCTTGTCTGTTCCAGGCTTCATATAACCTCACGTTATTGGTGTTGTCTCTCACCTTAAGTATAAAATAAGGCAATAAGTCAAGAACTAGAATAAGGTGGCATCTTTTCCCCATATCGTCTATACTTCGAAAATAGACGTATTGGAGAGTACTAAATGAATTCATGCCCATATTTTCCTTCTGACAATTCAGCTGTCATTAAAGAGCTCGGTTGCGAGGTTTTGCTAGAAAACCTGCGCCGTATGTATTTGATTCGAAATTTTGAAACTCGCGCTGAAGCGGCATACCTTCAGGGCAAAGTAGGCGGCTTTTTTCACGCTTATACTGGACAAGAGGCTATTCAAACAGCTGTACTGCAAGCGCTTGGCCCAAACAATTGGTTTATTACTTCTTATCGTTGCCATGCATTAGCGCTCTTATTGGGCGCAACGCCAAATGAAATAATGGCCGAATTCTATGGTCGCAAGACAGGTAATGCACTGGGTCGCGGTGGTTCCATGCACCTTTATACTGACCGCCTTCTTGGTGGATTCGGAATCGTCGGTGGACAAGTACCTATCGCAACGGGTGCAGCTTTCACGATAAAATACAAAGGGATCAAAGGCGAAGTCGCCATCTGCTTTATGGGTGAGGGGGCTGTTGCGCAAGGCGCTTTTCATGAGTCACTTAACCAAGCTGCTCTTTTGAATCTACCATGCATCTATGTGATTGAAAATAATCACTGGGGAATGGGGACATCCGTTGAAAGAGCTATTTCCGTTAAAAATATCGCCAAAGACAAAGCTGTAGGCTATGGCATGAAATCTTATACCTTTAATGGCATGGATTTTTTCAATTGCTATGCAGGTTTTTTACATGCTTATCAAGAAGTTTTAGAAACCGGACACCCTGTGCTAATTGAAGCTATCTGCGAAAGATTCAAGGGTCATTCAGTTTCGGATCCGGGCCTTTATCGCACTAAAGAGTCTACGAAAAAATTTATGCAAGACGACCCAATATTAAATATGCAGATTGCTCTTCTAGAAGCAAAGATAGGCGACGAAGAAACGTTTAAAAAAATTGACAAAGCACAACGGGAAATAGCCGTTAAATCTATGGAATTTGCTGATGCCAGCCCATGGCCTAATCCAATAGAATTAGAAGATGATGTATTTGCACCTTAAGATGGAATGATTATGGAAAAGATGCAACTTGTTGAATATAGAGAAGCCTTAAGACAGGCTTTAAATGAAGAAATGACCCGTGATGATGCTGTATTTGTAATGGGCGAAGAGGTCGCAGAGTACAATGGTGCCTACAAAGTTACCAAAGGTCTTCTCGAAAAATGGGGCCCGAGACGAATTATTGACACTCCAATTGCAGAGCTCGGTTTCGCAGGGCTTGGTGTTGGCGCTGCGATGACGGGATTGCGCCCAGTGATCGAATTCATGAGCTTTAATTTCTCTTTCGTGGCTGCAGATCAGATTATCTCTAATGCCATGAAGATGTACTACATGTCGGGAAATCGTTTTTCAGTTCCGATCGTTTTTCGTGGACCAAACGGTGCTGCCGCGCAAGTATCCAGCCAGCACTCGCATTGCGTCGAAGCAATTTACGGCAATTTACCCGGTATTATTATTATTGCCCCTAGCAATGCTTATGATGCTAAAGGGCTCTTAAAAAGTGCTATCCGCAATAACAATCCGGTCCTTTTTCTTGAGCACGAAATGCTGTATGGCGAAAAGATGGAAATTCCTGTTGAAGAATATCTTGTGCCTATTGGAAAAGCAAAAATTGTCGAATCGGGCACAGATGTAACTATTGTTGCTCATAGCCGCATGGTCAATGTTTGCAAGGAAGTTGTCAAAGAACTAGCTGCGCAAGGAATCAGTGCTGAGCTTATCGACTTACGCACTATTAAGCCTTTAGATATTGCGACGATCGCTGATTCAGTTAGACGTACTAACTATTGCGTTTTAGTAGAAGAAGGCCATCAGTTTGCAGGAATTGCATCGGAAATTGCATTCCAATTAATGGAACATTGCTTTGATTTTCTGGATGCCCCTATTGCAAGAGTCTGTCAGAAGGAAACTCCGATGCCATACTCGAAGCCACTCGAAGTCGAGACGCTCCCCCATGTTAGCAGCATTCTTACAGCTGTCAGGCATACATTAAATCGTTAATTCGATAAATCAGAACTCCGGAACGAATGAGGTAAAACCGATGCCCTTTACACTGACAATGCCTAAGCTGTCACCGACAATGGAGATGGGTACGATCGTCAAATGGCTTAAAAAAGTGGGCGACCATGTCAATGCCGGAGATGCTGTTGTAGAGATCGCTACCGACAAAGCCACAGTCGAATATGAAGTCCTTGATTCAGGTTGGCTTCGTGAAATATTGCTCACTGATGGACAAGAAGCTGTAGTTAACTCCCCAATGGCTATTTTTACCGAAGAAGAGGGAGAATCAGTCGAAGGCTATGCTCCGGAAGGGAATATTGTGCCTGCAAAAGATACGCAGGCCACCACTCCTGAGGCGCAGCCGAAGCAAGCGGCGGCACCGACTTCTCCGCCTGCTGCTGGCCCGGCTTCTGCGCCGGCACCTTTACAGACATCAGCACCATCCACAGCACCACAGCCACTTGTACAAAAACAAACTGCTTCGACTGAGAAGGTTGCTCCCGTATCCTCTTCAGCTTCCGGAAGAATTTTCGCTTCTCCGTTGGCTAAAAAGTTGGCGAGTGAGCAGATTATCGACCTTTCAACAATCAAAGGCAGTGGACCTGGTGGGCGCATCATGAAGCGTGACCTCGATCAAAAGCCTGCACAAGGAAAATCTGCTGCCAGACAGCCAACTCAGCCTTCAGGAACTTTCGAAGAAATAGCATTGACACCGATGCGCAAAATTATTTCTCAGAGACTTCAAGAGGCTAAGTCAACAATTCCACACTTTTATGTAACTCAAACTATTGACGCCGAGCCTTTAATTGCATTGCGGCAGCAGCTTAAAAACTTTGAAACGAGTATCACATATAATGATTTTATTGTTAAAGGCGTTGCATTGGCCCTTCAAGAGCACCCTGAGGTTAACAGTGGATTTAATGCTTCTAAAAATATGTTGATTAGCTTTAAAACAATTGATATAGCAGTTGCTGTTAGTATTGAAGGCGGCCTCATTACTCCTATTGTTACTCATGCTGATACTAAAACTGTGCAGGAAATTTCAGCAGAAGTTAAAGAACTTGCCAAACGTGCTAAAGAAGGCAAACTTCAGCCTCACGAATATCAGGGTGGATCTTTTACAATCTCAAACATGGGAATGTATGGCATCACAGATTTCCAAGCCATCATCAATCCACCTCAAGCTGCTATATTAGCAGTCAGCGGAATCATTGATGCTCCTGTGGTTAAAAACGGTGCTGTTGTTCCAGGAAAAATTTTAAACTTGACGATTTCTGTTGACCATCGTGCTATTGACGGTGCTTTAGCTGCTAAATTCATGAAGACTTTGCAAAAGCTGGTGGAAAATCCTGCGATTTTGTTGGTGGCGGAATAGGCAGGTAGAATAGTTAATTATTCGCACTCTAAAAGTAAAGGACTTTAAAGACAAAGGACGTTAACGACAAAGGACCTTAAGGACTCCAAAGACAATAATGACTTTCTAAACCACTCTCTTGTAGGAATATTTATTAAAAAGTCGTTATGGTCTTTGGTGTCTTTAACGTCCTTTGTCTTTAATGTCGTTTGTCGCTATCGTTGCGATTCCTCAGATTCTATTTTATTATAAAAAGCATGCAAATCCTTGCTTAGACTTTCAACTGAATGAGGGTCAACGTACATCATGTGTCCCCCCGGATAATATTTCATGGTTACACGATTGGCAGCTGATGGCCTAATATTTAAGCGATTAAAAGTATAATCAGTGCCAAAAAATGGAGTCGCTAGGTCAAAATATCCGCTCGCGACAAATACTCTAAATTCAGGCATGCGAATCATCACTTCACGCAAATTAGAAATCGTATTTAAATAACGGTTGTTCGCTCCATCATATGTCCAAGGTTGAACATTAGTCAGCAGCTTATATTCGTCATCCACCGTCCATTTAAGTTCATTGCGCACATACTGATTGAAAATTGCTGTAAATGGGCTTAGAAGAGCTTCAAAACTCGGGTCATATTCCGCATGCGGTGAATCAACCTCGAGGGCACCTCCTGTTACGCGCCCATCAAAACGACCTAAAAGTTTATTTTCCTGGATTAAAAGATTTTTCATAAAAACCGACGGTTGAACTCGCAAATTTGCTCTTTCAATTAGTTGAGGAGTTAATCCAGTATATAGGGAGAGTTTATCGATGACTTTTTTGCGTCGCTCTGGAGTAAGACGATCACCTTGCATTAGAGCGAGGGCGTACTCGTTCATTGCGAAATCTTTAACGAGGTTTAATGTGTTGTTAAAATCTTTCTGTAGGGTGGGATCAAGCGTTTTAAAATTCCAGGCTGTGGCAGTATATGAAGGCAAAAATAATATGCTTGAAAGATTGTTGTTGAAGTCGGTAGTATCAATAGTCTGGAAATCCAATACAGAAGAAACTAAAATTATTCCATTAAACGTCATGTAAAATTCGTCCAAAAGATAATTGGCTAACTTAACAGCTCGCATGCTTCCATAGCTGGCTCCGATCAAATATTTTGGAGATTCCCAACGGCTTTTACGTGTGACGAACAGGCGAACAAATTCTGCAATTGATTTAACATCTCCTTCCACACCATGAAATTGATTAAGATCTTCCCCTTGAGATGGTCGGCTATATCCTGTGGATACTGGATCTATGAAAACGAGGTCGGTAACATCTAAAAGAGAAAATTTGTTATCGGTGTAGCTGTAAGGTGGCGAATTTGTGACAACCACGCGTTTAGGTCCTAGTAAACCCATGTGCATCCAGGCTGAGGCTGCTCCGGGGCCACCGTTAAAACTAAACGTAACTGGCCGCAAAGAAGGATTTTCGACATCACTGCGGGCATAAGCCACATAAAAAAATTGAGCTTTAGTAACTCCATGTTCGTCTTTAAAAGAATAAGTGCCGGCAGTTGCTATGTAAGGTATCGTTTGACCATTGAGTACGATCTGACCTTCGGTAGTTGATTCTTTTTCCACAACAGGAATCAAAGGTTTGCTTTGTTGCTCAGAGGCTTCTTTACGCTCTTGAGGGGGTTTGGAATCTTGAGCTTGAGCAGTTAATCCTAAAATCGAGGAAACAGTTATTCCGAGTATTCCGAACATAATAGCAAACTTGTGCATTTTCTTTCCTGTGTAGAGGCTTAATTTTTAAATTTTATTTTGACCTGCACCTATTTTTCTGTCAAACTGCAATATTTTTTATTTAGAAATTTTGGCTTTCTTTGTTTAGAAATTGGGCACGGGTTTAAATTAAATTGTAGCCAATTTGTATCACGTCATTCGAATCATGTTCTTGACTCAATCTTTTCTTAAAAAGTTATGCCGTTTAAAACTTATCCTGAAAATCTTTTTGTAGCCCACAGCTAAGGCTCTGCCGCACTCGCATCAAGCAAAGATTAGGCGTATCCCATTCAAGGAGTGCTAACAATTGAGGCTACGCACTTAGGACGCTTTCTGGCGCCCCTACCGGGGCGCACGTGTTGAGATGATTCGAACCCCGGGTTCCGCTATCGCTGCACCCGGGGCTATTAACAGTTCCCCCTACCGGGGGATAGGAGTGTGAATGGCTTTTCTAAATTCTAATTTAGCCATATATTAACGATGTTCTATCCCCCGGTAGGGGGAACTGTTAATAGCCCCGGGTGCAGCGATAGCGGAACCCGGGGTTCGAATCATCTCAACACGTGCGCCCCGGTAGGGGCGCCAGAAAGCCACCAA
>JACDDG010000445.1 GCA_013817115.1 Parachlamydiaceae bacterium
GTGTAGGCCCTGAGGGCTAAGGGGGCCAAACTATGGGCTAGACATATACCGCTCCCTCTGGAGCTCCGGGCACATTACTGATGGTACGCACGCTCCGGAACATCTCAACTATCTTCAGGGCCGTCTTTAGGTCACACATCACTTTTTAATAACGTTGTGCACATACTCACTAACTTTAGAAGAATACAAAGCACTTACATGCCCAAGATAAGATATTTCAAAATCATTTTTTTTCTTATTCGCGAAAAATGTTTTACCTCGAGGAACCACCCAATCACCCCTAAATCCAATATGATAAGAAGGGATTGTCTGAAATTCCTTGGAAGCCATTTTCTCATTAAGATTTTTAATGAATTCGCTTCCAGGAAGCATTTCTGATGCACATTTACAAAATAATCTGGCTAGGTAAGCCGTTGAAGTTCCTTGTAAAGGTGAAGCTATTGTGATTAGCTTAGTAATTCGAACGTTATCATTAGCTGCATATTTTACTGCGTAATTGGCACATACAAGACCACCCATAGAATGACCCACAAGGTTAATGTCAATTTCTTCTTCTCCGGCTAAAGATTTGATTTCGGCAATTTTTTCTTGAACATACCGAGTATAGTCTTCGATGGATTGAAAGGGATGACCTAAATTTATTGAAAAAACAGGACCGATCTCTGGAGATTTATCAAGCCTCAATCCAACCCAAGCCGATTTATTATGCAGAAATCCATGCACGCAAAGAGTAACTTTTTTTGTGCCTTTAGGAAGAGTTTTAGGGTCGCTAGAAAAAAAAGCAGCCGGACTTGTCAGTAATAAAAGGGGGATGGTTAAAAGATCAAGAAATAGTCCCAGAATATGGTTAACGATTTTCTCAATAACTTTACCACATTTATTAAAAAAAGATTTACTAGCTCTCGCTTTTGTCTCCAATAACTTTTCAGCTGGAAACTCTTCCGGCAGATTAATATTTACAGCTTCTGGGAATCTTGGGTCAAACGACATACTTTTCTCCTATGTATATTTTTAAAAATTTATCATACAATATATTACTACCATATAATATGTTATACTCTGAAGCAAAATAAAATTCAAGTTTCAACATTCATATAAAAAAAGGTATCTATTATATTTCATTGCCGCAAGTTTAAGTTGCATTTTTATAAAAAATAATATACAATTATTGTATAGAGTAATTAGCTTATATCAATAATGAATGAATTGCTTGTTAACATTACTGAAAGGCTGGTATTGGAGATAGTGAATTCGAGCTTACCAAAAGACTTGCTTATAATTCATGATTTCCTTAGAATGAATGGGAAAATCTATGACAGCATAAAAAGAATTACGAACTTTATCGATTTTATCATGCTAAGAGTGCGAAAAAGGGCTATTAATTTGACCACTTTAAAAGGTATTTCATGACAACCATGCAGGCAGGTCGACCGGAATTTAGTGGCTTCCGCCTTTTTTTATGGCCGATCCACAGACATGAGCTCAAGAAGCTCATTCCAATGCTCATCATTTTTTTCTTGATCTCATTTGACTACAACGTTTTACGTACAATGAAAGACACTTTGGTAATGTATGCACCGGCCTCCGGAGCAGAAGTTCTACCATTTCTAAAAGTTTGGGCAATGTTTCCTGGCACCCTATTAATGACATGGATTTTCACCCGCTTATCAAACCAGTTTGCTCGGCAGACTGTTACATATATTCTTTTATCTGCTTTCTTGATCTACTTTTTCTTATTTGTTGCCATCCTTTACCCTAATAGTGAAAATTTAGAACCCACGTGGCTTATTTCAAAATTAAGACATTATTTCCCTAGTGACGGCTACAAATGGCCCATTTTGATGATTCAAAATTGGGTATTTACAAGCTTTTATGTGATGGCTGAATTGTGGAGCAATATCATCTTTTTTGTTCTCATTTGGGGCTTCGCTAATCAGGTGACTCGATTAAGTGAAGCTAAACGTTTCTATGGTCTTTTTGGAGTCGGAGCCAATCTTTCAGGTGTCTTAGCTGGGCAAGCCTCTGTCTACCTTAGCAGTTTAAATTACAATCCATTGCTCCCCTATGGAAATAACATGTGGGAACAAAGCATGCTCTTCCTGGTAACGATGGTGATCGGTGCAGGCTTGATTGTCATGTATCTTTTACGCTGGATGGACAAGAACGTATTAAACGATCCTATTTATTATGATCCGGCAGAAGCTTCAGCAGAAGGTCGCATCCAAGGTAAACTTTCAATACGTGAAGCCTTTAAGTATCTCTTGCGTTCACGTTACCTTATTTTCCTCGCTTTAATCGTTTTCTCCTACAACGTAGTCATTAATTTGACAGAAGTGATTTGGAAGTTTGAAGTTCACGAATTATTCACAAATCCAAGTGAATATAGCGTTTATATGAATCAAGTTTCCACAGTTATTGCCATCATTGCCACAGTATCAGCAATGTTCGTATCCGGAAACGCTATACGTGTATTTGGTTGGACATTTACTGCCATGCTGACACCTGCTCTCCTTATGA
>JACDDG010000055.1 GCA_013817115.1 Parachlamydiaceae bacterium
GATCGGAAGTGACCCAATATTTGAAATATGGGGTCACTTCCGATCGTTCAACCGCGGGGCTTTGGCGCGCAAAAAACCTCAATTTGTGCCCGCGCGCAGTATAGATAAAGGTTATTTTTCAAATCCTTTTCATGAAAAACAAAATAGCATATATGTAAAAAAAGATTATTAATATTTTAGGAGCTTCCCATGAATCATGATACAGATGCAGATTATACCCTTCTCGATGCCTTAGCAGTAGAGGCTGGAACAGATAAAAGCTCAATTTGTCATAATTATACCAAGATATACGCTAAATACTTTGCTGCAATGAAAGATAAACCGATAAAATTTTTGGAAATTGGTATCTTCCAAGGCAATTCAGTCAAATTGTGGGAGGATTATTTCAGCGAAGCAGAATTGCATTTTATAGATATTGTAGCGCATCCCAATCAATATCAATCGGGGCGATCGCATTACCACTATCTCGACCAAGGAAATCCTTTAGAACTAAGAAAATTTTTTGAAGAGAGCGGGGGGGAATTTGATGTGATTATCGACGATGGTGGCCATCTTATGCAGCAGCAAATCCTTAGCTTTTTGATGCTTTTCCCTGCTTTAAAAAGCGGAGGTCTATATGTAATTGAAGATCTGCATACTTCTTATTGGCAAAACTATGGTGGTGGTGGTAGTTTGGAGCACCCTAATCCGAGCCCCGGCTCGACAACAGAATTTTTGAAAAGAATAATTGACGATCTTAATTATACCGGCGCGAGAACGAGTTGTGCTGACCATGATAAAACTCCGCTAGATATCCGTTTGAATCTTTCCTACATTCAAGAAAGTTTGCAATCACTTCATTTTTACAAAAGTCTTTGTATTGCCATAAGAAATTGAAAGCTTTGAGGCAGGTGTGGCATGCGAAGCCGGATTTTTATTAAAAGATTTGACTGTTTTAGGACGGTAAAAGAAAAAGTCCCACCCCGATCGAGATGTTAGCAAATGTAGAAAGGAACAATAATGCAGCTCATCATTCATCGTGCTTTTAGCTCAATTTTTTTGAAAAAAGTTATGCAGCTAAAAACCTCACCCCGGAATCTATATCGTCCTCATTTGGACTTAGGGCCGTACTCCGGGATTGAAAAAGTTTTGTAAAAAGAGGGCGTAATTGCTATCCCCACAGGTTCGGCAACCTTGCAGCAGGTTTCATAAATCTCGATCGAAGCTGGGTTTTTGTGGATATAAGAGTCTTGAAAGGGAGGGATCACTCAAAAAATTTAAATGGTCAATCACCTTTGTCTCTTTACTTGCGAAATGAATTTCTACCTGATATTGTATAGCAATGATGCCAGCATGCTATTATCATTCTAGCACCATGATATACGATAATATCCCTTCAAATGGATTCTAAAGCACAAATTCAGGAAATGAAAATGAGAAATATTATTGAAGTATTAGAAGAGCGAGGATTTATTGAAGCTCTCACAAGCGAAGAGTTGAGAACTTTAAGCAACAAACCATTAAAGGTTTATTGCGGTTTTGACCCTTCAAGTGATAGCTTACATGTCGGAAACATGGTCGCTATTATGGGTTTGGCTTGGTTTCAACGCTGTGGACATATTCCGGTAGCTCTAGTAGGTGGAGCGACGGGAATGATCGGAGATCCATCCGGTAAAACTTCAGAGCGACAACTTTTAGATGCTGCAACAATTGAAAAAAATCTTGTGGGCATTTCGGAAAATTTGGCTAGAATTTTAGGCGATGAGAAAGCTCCTGTTAAACACATGATTGTTAACAACTATGATTGGTTTAAAGAAATAGCCTTTATTGATTTTCTTCGTGATGTGGGTAAATTTTTTAGAGTCGGTGTCATGCTCGCAAAAGATAGCGTGCGTTCTAGAATGGAGTCAGAAGATGGAATGAGTTTTACAGAATTTTGCTATCAGACTTTGCAAGGTTATGACTTCTACCATTTAAACAAAGAGCATGGCGTCAATGTTCAGCTCGGTGGTAGTGATCAATGGGGAAATATAACTGCAGGAATAGAGCTCACGCGTAAGAAAAGTGGGCAATCAACTTACGGTATTACATTCCCATTGTTAACTCGAAGCGATGGACAGAAATTTGGCAAATCTGAAAAAGGTGCGATCTGGCTTTCGCCTAAAAAATTGTCTCCGTATGAATTTTATCAATATATCGTTCGAGTTACCGATGAAGATGTGATTAAGTTGATGCGTTTGTTGACCTTTATGGAGATGACAGAGATTCGTCAATTTGAAGCAATGATGAAAGAGTCCGAGTATGTTCCGAATACAGCCCAGAAGAAATTGGCTGCAGAAGTGACTCTAATTGTGCATGGAGAGGCCGGTTTGGATATTGCTTTAAAGGTCACGCAGGCGGCGTTGCCCGGAGCTAAAACAATTCTGAATGCTGAAGTGCTTGAAACCTTTGCAAAAGACATGCCTAGCTGTATTTTGCCTATAAATGAGGTAGTTGATGTCGCTTTAGTTGATTTGATAGTTAAAGTTGGCTTACAAAGTAGTAGAACCGAAGCCAAGAAATTGATTCGCAATGGTGGCGCATCGATGAATAACGATCGTATTGAAAAGGAAACGGATTGCGTGAAAAAAGAGGATCTTATTGAAGGGCGTCTTTTGCTGCTTTCAGTCGGCAAGAAGAACAAGTTGCTTATTAAAACGACCGGAGGATAAAATAGCCCCATGAAAAATCATGGGGGCTATTTTAGGTCACACGTCACAGAGGGCCGGGAATTACCTTAGAAAACGTATTTAGCTGCAACCACTAATGAATTATTTCCTAAGTTGCTTCTACCCCGTCTTTGAGTTGTGCTCCAATAGTTGTAGCCAATATCAAGGTGGGTATTGCACATAATATCAGGTATTGTGATACCTGCACCAGCTTGGTAAGCAAAAGCGCTTCGGTGGTGATTATGGCGGCATCTTAAAAGATTATTGTAGCAATCATAGTCATCATGTCTTGTTCTAAATTTGGTGTTTCCATACCCAATACCAGCACGGATATATGGCATAAAGCACATGCACTCTAGAGCCCAATCGTAACGTACGTTAGCCATCACTGCATAGCTTTCTAGATCCCTATCTCTTCTAAAGTTATGCCACTGTCTTTGTTCATCACGGCACTTGTTTCTGCTAAACTTAATTTTGTCTAGTTTGTTATGACGATAAGTGAATTCGCCTTCTACACTAATATTGTTACACCATTGGTATCCAATAGAAGCGCCAACTAGGTAACCTGTTTTAAAGTCAACTTCAACGTGTCTACGGTGATTTTGGTTAACCCAATTCGGTCCACCAAATACGCTTACGTAACAGCCTTCATTTGCAGAATAATTTGCAGAAACAGCTGAGGTTGTTGCTAAACCTAATAGGGCGCTTAAAAGAAAAAATTTATTTTTCATGATTTGATCCATAAATGAAAGTTGAATATTTTGTTTTTTGTCCATTGCTGCCTCTTTATTGTCATCATGGACAAATTTACACCCCCTCGAACTTATTAGCCGATTTGCGCCTCAAAGCTCGCTACGAGTATAGTTTTCGTTCTAACATATGCTAGAACAAAAGTGATCATGCACATTTGCAGTTATTTAATCAACACAAGCGTGCTGTTTAATCTAATTTCATCTCCACAGTAAGTTGACAGGGCTACTTATTTGTCATTTTTTCTGTGGGTCTGAATGATTTAAATAACTCCTTTTATTTTAGGGGCCCTTGAATCAAGTTCCAGGGCTCGTTTAACCCTTTTTCTGGGCCTTTTCTTTCTTTTGCCTTTATGAAAATATTTTTGCAAGGAGAAATGTTGCTTTAAAGTATCTGCCATCGAATTTGATGAGAAAAATGGATCTCACAGATGTTCCAAGAAGCGTTTTTAAGAATTGAAAAAAAACATTTTTTTAAAAAATAATTTGAAAATCACTTTGTTTTTTCAAGTTTTTCCTTTTAAAAAGAGGGTGATTTTGCTTTTTGTGATAAATTTTCAAAAAAAAATTTGAAAAGAAATCAATAATTGATGTAAGCTATAACGTAAAGGTCATTATTGGTAATAGCTTAATGATATATTACGGATAATAACGAGTCTAAAAGGGTTAGGAAGATAAAAATAAATACGACAAAAGTTTATTGCAAAAATCGGAGGCTGTATTAGTTGCTTTTATTTTATTTAAAAACAAAAACACAAAATTAAAACCGAGGTTTTAATTTTGTGTTTTTGTTTTTATATATTTCGTCTAGCTAGCGACTATAATCGATGCGGTATTGAACTCCGTCTTTTTCTAGAAAGATTGCATTAGGTTTTATTTCTTTTAATTGCATTCCATCAAGTTCGTCGCCTTTGGAAAGTATTCGACCATTAATTACGACGCTATATGACTGACCACGACGAGTTACTCCAGTTACTAAATACTTATCAGTGATATTAATCATTGACTGATCTATGGCTATTTTAACAGTTAGATTTTTAACATCTCTAACTCCAGGGATTTTTGAGAGCTCATCTAAAATTTCGCTGAATTGCTCTTCTTTATCCGGAGGAATCCCACCGGTTAATGTAAGGGCTCCGTTATCCATTTTTGTTATAACATTGCGAAAGCCAGAGTTTAGCATTATATTGTTAATCTTGCTTACCACATCTTCTTCAACTGTGATTCGCTTTTCTAATAAGTCAGGATATGTGAAATTATTAGCTATGTATTCTGACAGTTGATCTGATTGATTTCGAGTTTGTAAGTATCCAGTTAAAACGAATTTGCCTGGTGTAAATGCTTGGACCGAAATGGATTTCCAAGTGGGATTTTTGCTGAGCATTAGATTTGTTTCTTGCCAAACATACTCATCGACAATAACATCACTATCGTCAACTCCTCCTTTAATAAATGTGAGACCTTGTAGGCTATACATCAGGCGTGTTTTATCAGCCTGGGTAAGCACGTGACCCATTAATTGTAGAGTTCCCGTTGTCGGATTATAGTATGGAGTTACATAAGGGAAAGGCTTAAGCGCATCGCTGATAATTTCAGGTGCATTGGTCGTTTGTTCCATTACAACAGGTTCACTTTTAAAGAGCGCTACTGTCCCTAAACCAATAATGCCAAAAAGTCCAGCTATAATCCCCAAAACGATGAAAGCTCCGAGAGTGTGCATAGCACTGTCTTTAGATTTATCTTCTAATAATAGCTGAGCGGGTGGTGCAACAGGTTTTGCAGATTCTTCCGGAATTTCAGGCTCAACTTTTTTAGGAGGAGGTGGTGGTGGTTCTTCTTTTTGTAAAACTTTAACGATGGCAGGAAGAAGGGGTGAAATGATTGTTTGCATTTCTCCTTCTCGATCATAGACCGTGAAGGAAGTTGTGCCAATGGTTATAACTGCATTGGGCATCAATTTCTTTTTAGCCTTGATCGGATCACCATCTACTACTGTTTGATTGCGGCTCTTTAAATCTTCGATACTCATTCCATCATCAGAAGCGATAGAGATGCGTGCATGTTGACGGGAAACGCTATTATCATGAAAGACAATGTCACAAGAGGAGGGGTCTGTTCCAATTACGTATGAGCTATTGGAATGCATTGAAAATTCAGCCCCATTGTTTGGTCCAGCAATGACTTTTAATAGCCAACGTCCTGCATCAACCAAATCAAAGTTAATTTCTGCTAGCGCAGCTTTATCGACATCTTCCTCACCAAAGATTGTGTCGCGCTGAACTTCTTCCGCGTCGGGAGTTTCGTCATTAATATTTTGATTCAAGTTTAAATCTGTATTCATTTGAGTATTTTCGTTCTCTTCTGTAGCTTTATTAGGTTCCATAGACAAACCTCCCTGCTAGTGAAAATATCCAGCCTAATTACTCTTCGGGCTACCGCTAATGCCACTTGATAGAGCCCGAAAGGCTGACAGTTATCCTCGCTAATAAAAGTATTTATTTAAAAATTAGCTATTATGCCTCTTTTTATATACTTTCATTCTACCATGCTCTATTTTAAAACGCAAGTTACTGCATAGATCTTAGATTCTCGTCAGTTACTTCAAAGACACCTTCAATAAGAATATAGGTTGGAGGATGCAAGATTAGTGCCAATTATTATATTGTTGTAGAGTCCAATCATACTTTTAACTCAATCTTTTTTTTTTGAAAAGTAATACATCTAAAACATTGCCCCTAATTTTTTTTTGTAGTCCACAGCTAAGGCTCTGCCGCTCGCATCAGGCAACGTGTGGAAAGCTTACAGCGGGGGGCTACGCACTTAGGGGGCTTTTTGGCGCCCCTATTCGGGCCGCATGTCTTGTAATGATCCGAACCCGGGTTCCGCTATCGCTGCACCCGGGGCTATTAACAGTTCCCCCTACCGGGGGATAGAACATTGTTAAAATACCGCTAAATTAGAATCTAAAAAAGCCATTCATACTCCTATCCCCCGGAAGGGGGGAACTGTTGATAGCCCCGGGTGCAGCGATAGCGGAACCCGGTTCGGATCATTTACAAAAACGTGCGCCCCGGTCCGGTAGGGGCGCCAGAAAACCACCAAAGTTTACGCGCATGATTCTAATGCCGTTCATCCGTAGCCCATCTAAGTCAAAGGCACGGTTTAGGTACCTTCAAAAAAAGTTTGCTAGTTGAAAACAGCCTTAAAATGGAGGAGATCCTAATTTTAAGGCTGTTTTCAACTAGCAAACTTGCTATTCGTTTCAAGGTGAGCTAACTTCTTTTTTTATCAACCCTGCTTGTTCACGCCAAAAAGTGGCAATGTGAAAAAAATCTTCAAGAATTTCTTTAAATTCCGGGTAATTTACACGCCTATCAATTTCTCGAGAAAGTACCATTTTATGGCCATTTCCATCGAGACCTAGCGTAGCTCCAAAAGTTTCCTTGCCAAAGAGGTTTCCTGCCATCATAGACAAGAAAAAATCATCCTCTTTGTCTTTAGGGTAAGGCCCAAGAACGGATGAGAGAGTGAAGCCGAACGGAGTAAGAGTTGAAATAAGGATGACAGTGTCTTCCTCAATCCAGTACTCGTATATTCCTGGCCGTACGGCTTCGAATGGATCATCCATTTGAAGGTCTTTGCTGAGTTGTCGCATAAAATTATCGAGCATAAGTTATTCCTATTTACCGGTAAGAGATCTAAAAGCTTGAAATAGATTTGAAAACATATTTTTTAATAGGTCCCAAATCTCTCCAACTTTCTGATCGGCATCATTTCCCATTTTACTGTAAGTATCTTGCATTTTGTTCATTTGCTCTTGCATAAATTGCATTCTAATGTTTGAAGCTTCAATTTGGCCCACTCCTAATATGCTTCGCGCTTCGATTAAATTGCTTGTGGCTTGCCCTATTGAACTAGACGCAGTCCCGTATGCGGTTATTATATTAGCTTTATTGCTAGCAAGTGGATCGCCAGCCTTTAAACTACTCCATGCGCCTATGCTGCAGCCCACCTGGATACCTGTTGTAACAGCAGTTACCACAGCTTGCAAAATTTTAGCGTCTGATTGTATCTTGGCTTTCTCTTCTGTATTTTTTGCTTGACACTCTGCTAAATCCTTCATGGTTGCTTGAGATGACAAAAATAATTCGGATGACATTTTTTTAATAAAAGATTCTAGCTTAGCAAATAAGGCTAAGATGTCACCCAAAGCTACCATAACAAGGCCACCCAAAAAAGCACAAGTTTCACTTTTTCCGGGATTTGCTGAAGGTGTAACAGTTAAATTTCCTGTTGTTCCTTCCCTCCCTTTTATAAGTGATAAAATAAGACTTTTATTTGGATCGTCAGACCCATCGATAGTTTCAAGCACCAAATTTGAAATATATAGTTCAATTAATGGATCACTTGCTTGTCGTACTTTAGGATCGGCAAAATCAACGGAGACTTTCAAGGAACCATCTGTGTTAAATTTAATAAAAGTTTCTGTAACGTTCCCATCAACTTCTCCTACTCCACCTTTTTTATCAACGCCTCCTTTTCCCTTAACTCCCATCATTTCTGTTAAAAGATTTCCAATTGTTTTAGTCAATTCATTAGATACCTGTGTAGTTCCACCTCCCCCTGTAGCAGGGGCATTTGGATCAACGGTTCTATTATTTGTGTCAATACCCATATAATTCTCCTTTTTAATATAGCAGAACTAAGTACTTTTTTATGCCGCTACGTGTACTCCTGTCGAGTAACTTGCTTGATCACTAGCGCTTGTGTTAACTCCATTTTGCAGAGTTTGTGAAACATTATTCAGTTCTTTGCGATCGGCAATAAGGTGATCGGTAGTAGTTCCCGTAAGTTCCAGGCTCGAATTCAAAGCTCCAAGAAAAGCTCCAATGTTACCCTGCTCTAAAGCAATCGAAGCTTGTGTTAAGTAAACATTAAAATTTGCAGCATCTTCTCCAGCAAGCGATCCACTAGAAAGAGCATTGCTTAAAAGCGTAGAGGTCTTTTGGACACCTCCTTCTATAGCTGCACTCTGACTTTTTACTAAAGGTTCTGTCGATGTTAAATCGGTTCCTGATACAGAGGCCGAGAGTAAGAAGAAAAGTAGCATAGGTGTAAGGAGTGCTTGAGTGCTATCTTTTGCTGACCCTTCGATCCCGGAAGCATTAACTAATACGGAGGAAAGAGTTGAGAGCCCTTTTGAATCTGTAAGCATATCAAGCAGTAGACCATAGGCAAAATTATTTTCAGATCTTATTTCAGGAGAGGCTTCCCTTTGCCTATCATTGGCAGCAATAGAGCTATAATTAAGAGATCCGAAAATCAGCATTCCAGTAAAGGCTGTTGTTGCAAGTTCATTTAAGAGTGCTGCACTTCCAGAAGAGATTTTACCCAGGCTAACCAGTTCGACGCCTGATGTAAAAGCATCGTTTAAAGCGGTTAGACCTTTGCCAAAAAAGCCTAAGTCAGATTTAGCGCTTTCCATTCCAAGATTCGCTAAAGTCAAAGAAATCAGAAGAGGTGCAGCGCCAGCTTGTTCGAGGGAAAGGGCTTTGGCCTGTAGAGCAGCAGCATGCAAAGAATTTCCTAAGAATAGAAGTTCATTCCCTCCATAGAGCCGATCAAAACTTTCAGCTAGGCTATCTAGTTTATTACCCACATCTGAAAGAAGGTAACGACCATATTTTTCAGTTGCAGTATCGCTTAATTGTTCAAAGCCAAATCTCAGGTCGTCAACGAGGGGAGCAAAAGCACTAACGTAGCCTGAAATAGCATCGAAATTAGAATAATTAGGACCTACAGCTTCTAAAAAGAGCTGTACTTGGCTGAAAAACACCACACTATCGGAGAGAAAATTTTTTAAGGCAATGTAGGGGAGGAGAGTGTTTTCCGTTGCACGTATATCGGCTAAACTGCCTGATTCAATTGGCAGAGCAGCCTTTGCGAGAAAAGCTAACAGGTGAGCCTCTGTTTGCATTGAATCGTTAAGTTTAACAAAATCGCGATTTTGCTGCGCTTTTGGCATTTGCATCACCGCTTGAAATAGTTCCCGGAAGTCTTGAGGCATTAAATTCACAAGATTTCCAAAAGAAGATTTCCAGCTATCATCGACAGGTTGTTCTGAATTGGTAGCTACTCGAGTACTAATGAGAGGTGAGAGAACCGGCCTATTTGAACTCGATGAATATTTAAGCAGCTGTGGGTCGTCGAAAACTAGCAAGCAAATTTCCAAAGTGTCAGCCACCATTTTCAAAGATTTCATGGCATTTTCTTTCGTCGCTGTCGTTTCAACCAGTTCTCGATAATCCTGTTGTCCGCTGCTACCCGCTATTCCTGCACCACTTGTCATAATTACCCCCCATTCACACCTATTTGTATAGTTTTAAGGCTATTTAGACCCGTTCTGTGCTGTCTCAATGACAGAGATAATCGCGCTTGCCTGTTGTTTAATTCTTTCATGATCCAGCGAATCACCGCTCACTATAATTGTTTTTTCTAGCATGACTTTTGCAACATCTAGCTCATTTATTTTTATGTAGCAATCAGCGCAATGAAACCATGGAAGGGGATCATCCGGAGCCACGCTACCAGCGATTATATAATAAGTAACTGCATCTTGATATTTTTTAAGCTTGTGGAAGCTCGCTGCGTAAGAAAAAGGAAATCGTGGATCTTTTGGATTAAGTTGTAAGACAAAATAATAGAGTTTATTGG
>JACDDG010000446.1 GCA_013817115.1 Parachlamydiaceae bacterium
GGTCACTTTTGATCGTTCAACCTTAGGTATGGCACAGTCTAAAAACCAAACTTATTGTTGTCCACCTCCTAAAAGCGCATCCATATAACTTTTAAGAGTGTTTTTTAATAACATCGCAATTGTCATGGGTCCTACGCCACCCGGGACAGGTGTAATAAAGGAACATTTGTCTTTGACATTGTCAAAGTCGACATCTCCAACTATTTTATACCCTGAAGAGACTGATGAATCTACAATTTTATTGATACCAACATCAATCACCACAGCTCCCTCTTTAACCATGTCAGCAGTAATAAGCTTTGGTTGACCAACAGCTACGATTAATATATCACCCATTGAACACAGTCCCTTGATATTAGTCGATTGGCGATGAAGAATTGTAACTGTTGCATTTCCTCCGGGCATACTTTGCATAAGCATTGCTGCCATAGGTTTTCCAACGATGTTGCTTCTACCAAAAACAACGACGTGCTTACCGGAAACTTCGATGTCATACCTTTCAAATAAAGTTTTAACCGCAAGGGGAGTACAGGAGAAGAATCCGTCGGTTTCTCCGCTGAGCAATTTTCCAATATTAATGGGGTGAAAGCCGTCGACATCTTTCTCAGGTGAAATTTTCTGCATGACTTTTCCGACATTTATATGCAGTGGTAGAGGGAGCTGCACTAAAATGCCGTCGACATTTGGATCTAAATTAAGCTGTTCGATTTCTTGTAATAATTCCTTTTCAGTAGTCGTATCCGACAATTGCCTGCGGGATGAAATAATTCCGACATTTGCACATGCTTGAATTTTGCGTTTAACATAGATCTGAGAAGGAGGATGTTTTCCTAACATGACGACAGCCAGGCAAGGTTTCCTACCCTGAATCATCGAAATCGATGCTTTCAGCTCTTGTTGAATTTCTTCCGCGACTTTTTTGCCATCAATAAGGTTCATTTGCACCTCTAATTACTTTCTGTTATAGGATAACATAAATAGTCTTTTTATAAAAATGAAGCTTTACACCGAAGAGCGTTCCAATTTTGTTTTTTGGCAAAGAGAAAAATCTCCCGCGATTAAGCGATCAAAAACGGCCCCATATTATAATATTGGATCGTTTAAACGCTTAATCGCGGGCTTTATCAAAGCCAAAAATCCAGAATTTGAACGCTCTTCGGTTTAAACAAAATACAGTTCTGTACAAAAAAAGGATAACACAATGAAAAAACTAATAGTTTTTGCAGGTTTAACGCTTTCATTTATAGGGATACATCCTTTAGCACTAAAAGCAGATGATGCGTTACCCATTTGCTACCGTCAAATACAAACTTCATTTTTTAACCCTCAACTTGTCATACAAGCTTTGGGTGTTTACAAAATAGAACAATCATTATGGCGATTTATTGTAAACGATTTGCAAAATGCTGTGGGGCAAGTGCCCAGTCTTGTTCAAGCGGAGGCTCAGTCTTTAAACCCGAATCCGTTGGCATCACCTTTTAACAGAGACCAGGCTTTTAAAATTCTTCAGAGGTCTTTATATAAAATTTATTATGGGGTTGTTGTCAAGTATCAATTTAGAGTTGGCAATAGCTTGATCAACAATTCTTCTATTCAGGGATCATTTAACCATATTTGGTTGCAACAACAAGCCGCGATTGTTAATTGTTTGCAAAGTTCACCTTAAACGTTCCGGAAAGGATTCTGAAATGGAAAATTTTGTCGGGCTGGGAAGGATGAGAAAGATATGCATTCAATAAATTTGACAAAGGCACAAAAACACAAAGAAGAACAGAAAGACCTACTTAAAGATTTTTCTAAATTTTCTTTGTGTCTTTGTAGTGGCACTAAAGAGGCTGATAAATACCATCGATTTTAACATATTCATCATTTTCGCGAATCTTTTTTACATTTGGCATGTGAGAGTTAAGCCAAAGTTTAGCAGCTTTTATTGCTACCCACCTTTACATATTCGTTCTCCTAATTCAATATTATGCTCGTAAACTTTGTATGAATGACCATCAGCATTTTGGCGAATAGGTAGTTTATTCTTATTTGTATGGTATTCCGTCCATTCGCCTTGCTTGACCTTGTTGTCATAAATATTAAAATTTGTTTGGCTTTTCACTTCTATTACTTTCATTTCTTAACCTTAATGTTAAATTTTTTCACTAAAAATACATGCTAATATAAATATATTAGCGTAATATATAATATATTAGCAAATACATATTTTTTGTCCAATCAATTTCGTGGTCAGTTCCCACAAAGATCACATAGATCACAGAGTGAAGAAAAGGTGCTGAGTTGATCTACGCTTCTAAAATGTGCTTAAGAATGCCTTTGTGTTTCTCTCTGTGTTCTCTGAGATCTCTGGGTTATAAATAAATTACAACAAAGCAACATATTTGCTTGGAGAGTTTTGTCCCTTCTTTTTAACCTGCCGACTATACCGAAGAGCGTTCAAATTTTGGATTTTTGGCTTTGAGAAAGCCCCGGGATTAAGCGATCAAAAACGACCCAATATTATAATAT
>JACDDG010000056.1 GCA_013817115.1 Parachlamydiaceae bacterium
TTCACAGTAGAAAACAGCCGTATTGTATGTGCTTTGAATTCCTTTATAAGTTGGGCAATCAATAGTGTCACATTTATTTTCTTTAGGTAAGGAAATGACATGGACATCTGGCCCAGAAATTTGCAATTCTTCGGCTAGACCTCTTAATGCACCGTGCTCAGGAGACTCATTAAATTGAAGTTTTTCAGCTACAAATGGATGTCCTCGCTCGCGAACTTTCCCATTTTTGAAGACCTGTTTTTCCTCAAAAAGCTGGAATCTTTCTCCTTGGCTGTTGGTATAAAAACAATTTATCGCAACGCCTTCCACATGACGATGTAATCTACTGTTTTCAATGCTAAGACGACAGTCTCCCTTTTTTATCTCATTAAATAAATCGGATACGCTTTTGATCCAATTATCAGGTTTTATTTGAAAATATGAAAGTAGTTCGATTAAATCTTCAGCACTTTTTAGGTCTGTCATATTAAAATCTGCTTGATAATTTTTTGCTGCAAACGCAGTCAAAGGCAATGAGAGCATCACAATGACGGTAGCTAAAATTTTTTGGATAAAATTTTTCAATATTTTATTTCCTTAGCAGTAAAGTAAAACTCGAACATTTTTTAAAAGTATAACATTTACCGGATCAAAGCCTATGTCGCGTCGCGAAATGAATTTAATATCGACAAGAAGACCAGGTTTAATAAACTGGGTGATTGGCGAACGCGTGTTTAGGGCTCTGAGATCTTGGTCTATTTGCTTCTGAAATATGCTTTAAAAACCTTTGTGTCCTCTCTGTTGAAAAACACTATAGTTCTGTTTCTCACATTCCCCAGATGTTAATTGTTAAGTAGCCGACTTGTTCGGTCCTTTGAAATATTTTTTTGTCCCAAGACTTTTGTTTTGATCTATCGAAAATAATGAGATGTCCTGAAGAATTGTGGGTGTTAAAAGAGCTTGATCACGAGACAGTCTTTACCCTAATCGCTGAGGCGAGAGATTTCATTGCTATGACCGAACATCCTACAGTGAAATCTGCCCTGAACGGCAGCGATAACCCTATCGCGCTGACGTACCAATTGTTAGATTTCGCTTTCAAGCAATTAAATCGATTCCCAATGTTAAAAGCCACCCACAGCCCAGCCGACGAGTCCTTCTGTCAGAAAACGAGCTATATGCTCACCCAAGTAATTGAAGCGGCGGTCTGCAGTTCTCTGACTTAAGGAAGAGGGGGGAAGGATGTTAAGATTTTTGATATTTGAGAGTCTGAATCGAATTTATGTATAAATTGTCGCTGCACAAATACCATTTGGATTTGTGGAAGCAAACACCAAACATGGCCGCCCAAAGGGGACGGCAGTTTTCTCCTGCTAAAATTTCAAATACAAGGTTTAAGTGCGAAAAAATGCCACATTTTTTTTTAAAAAATTTAAATGCAATAAAAATGAGGTTCCCCTGCCGGGGCACAATAGCTATTAAACTATACCCATAGATGCGCTATCGCTTGCTATGGGCTGGGCTACAAAATATTTTAGATTCTGTTTTTAACGGCAAAACTTTTTCAAAATTAGATTATCCAAAATTTATTTTAACATGAAGGGCGAGAAATCTTCAGGAATCATCTCTTGGATGTCGAAATGATCGCGCATTTTTTTTACATAAGCTTTTGCTTTTTCTGCGATTTCTTTCTCTATAAGCTTATCTTTCAACATACTCTCGACTTCATTAAATGAAGGAGCCCCCCCAGCTGACAACTCTTTAAGATAAAAAATTCTGAAAACTTTACTCTTGTCTTTACTTTGCTGAATGACTGGCGCGCTATAAGAATTAGCTGCTAACTTCTCAACAATATCTTTATAGCCCGGCGCAATTTCTTTTTCTGCATGAACGAAAAGCTCTGAAATATTTACTTTGCTGGATTTTGTTAGAGATATTGACTCTAATTTTCCCGGGAGATCAGCTAATGCAACATTTTCTTCTCCAAGTAAATGATGCACGATGTTCGCTGTGACTGCACCATTAGTCGGATCAGTATCGCGAACGGAAATGACTTGATAACTCCACTTTGGTGGCTGAATATTTTCCTTAGCGTATTCTTGGTAATAAGCATGCACATCACTCGGCGTGACTTGTCTCATTGCCTTAGCATTAACACGTATAAACAACATACGGTGCAATAAGATGTCGCCTTGGATAATCTTCCAAGCTTCATCAAATGTCATGCCAATCTTATCTAAATTTCCAATGATATTAGGCCCAAACAAACGTTCCATCTCCTGCCGCACATCACCAGAGCTCACAGGCAGCTTGTTTTCTAAAGCATCCGCTATTATCAGTTCTTTGTCGATGAGCTCAGAGAGCATCGGCTTCCAGTTGGCTTCATAAAATTGAAAGCGTGCTTCAGGGAAGGATGCGTATTGAGGGAATTCACGGTAAAAAAGAAGATCCATCTTTTTCATTAAATCAATGACTGAGATAGCCTTTCCGTTAACATTTGCCAAGATGCGATTATTGACAACCACATGCTCCGGCTGCCCAGACTTCAACAAAGAGGCTTCTGCAGATAAATTTAAGGGCATTGCCATAAATGGCAGCGCGTAAAAAATAGTAAATAATTTCATTTTGATATCACATTATAAAAAATTCGCAAAAAAATTGAACTTATAGGGGCTATTGCCCACCTCTTACGCATACAAGAATACATCAAAACGTTTATTTTTGCCTATTTAATTCGGCATGACGACAGAACTCTGCAGCTACTAGACGATCATCGAATTCAATTGTGTGATGAGCAAAAATTTGATAAGGTTCGTGTCCTTTACCAGCAATTAATATAATATCATCTGGCAGTGCCCATTCAATGGCCTTTCGAATTGCCTCTTTCCGATCCAACTCTACGATATAATCACCTTTTGAAAATCCGCGAATTATCTCACTACAAATCTTTTCAGGGTTTTCGCTGCGGGGATTATCATTCGTCACGATTGTCAAATCCGCATAGGCTTCACAAGCTTCAGCCATTTTAGGCCTTTTGGACTTATCTCTATCTCCGCCGCAACCGAAAACTGCTAAAACTCGTCCTTTTTTAATCTCTATCAAATTCTCAAAGACATTTCGCAAAGCATCATCGCTATGAGCAAAATCAATATAAATATTTATGCCTAAATCATTAGGAACTCTTTCCATTCGACCAGGAACCATTTGCATAGTTTTAAAGCGATCTACAATTTCACTTAATGAAATTTTCCTTATCAAACCTACCGCTACGGCAGCTAAGTAATTATAGACGTTAAATCGTCCTATATAGGGGCTAAAGCAATTAGCAATCTTGCCTTGATAATGAATTTTAAAATGGGTTCCTTTAGCAGATAAATTTAAATCTGTTGCTCTTAGATCCGCCTGAGCAACTATTCCATAAGTCATAACATTCGACTGACACCCTTCAATTATCTGTTGATGCCAATTGCTATCCACATTAATCACTGCGGTACTTGGATGAGGATGGCACTTTTTTTTCTTGTCTTGATTATTTAAAGAAGTGAAAAGCTTTTTCTTCGCCTCTGAATAGTTTTCCATAGTTTGATGGTAGTCTAGATGGTCAAGAGTTAAATTAGTAAAAATTGCCACATCAAAATCTATACCGTATGTTCTATCCTGATCAAGAGCATGCGAGCTGACTTCCATCACCATCGAACGGCAGCCTTGATTAATCATCTCTCTTAACATCTTGTGGTTGCTGCATACATCCGGAGTCGTTCTAGTAGCTTGATAATGAGAATTTCCGATAATATATTCAATTGTTCCAATTAGCCCACAAGGCCCAAAAAAGCCATCTAAAAGGTGTTTTACTAAAAATGAAGTCGTTGTTTTTCCGTTAGTGCCAGTGATTCCTACGCTAAAAAGATCATGGCTAGGAAACTGATAGTATTGAGCGGCCAACTGCCCTTCAATAGAAGAAATCTTCGGATGGATTAACTGTGCAACATCGCGCAAAGTAGGATCGTAAATATCTGTAGCCACAGCCACAGCTCCTGCGGCGATTGCTTCACTAATGTAGTCTGCTCCATCATCCACCTTTCCTCTTTTAGCAATAAAAAGATTTCCGGGAGACACTAGCTTTGAGTTAAGACTAATGCCTGTGATTTCAATTTCTTTCGCCCCTTTGATCTGAATGTCAGGGATGTCTTTAATTAACTTTTTTAACTTCATTTTTCAGCATTCCTTCACTTTTATTCCATTCAATGTATTGCTGTTGCAAGTTTTTAGATTCTATTACCCAGTCAGCCTTTGCTCTATCACCACGTGGATCACCATTAGGGTAACCACAAGGATCATCTGGTGCAACAACTAAATATGCTAAACTACGTTTGGCTATTTTTGCAAAAACCGGAGCGGTCGAAGTGCCTCCATGGTGAGTCTTGCCAATACCGGGTACGTACCCATAAGCCGGCTCATCCATCATTACAAAAATTACAAAAGCAGGATCACTTACCGGAGCAAAACCAACAAACGATGCTCGATAAGTATCGACATAGACTCCATTAACATTTTTTTTGGTGGTACTTGTTTTTCCGGCTTCAGTAAATCCATTAATTTCTGCCTTCGAAGCAGATCCACCAGGCTTAGTTGTGTATTTCATTGCCTTTACCACAACGTCGACTATGTCTTTACTTAATACACGAGGAAAAGAATTGATTCTTTCTTGTGTTGTATTATCCAATAGAACAATCTCCTTGCCATCATTTCCACTCCCTACTATACGGCGAATAAATGTTGGTTTTACTAAAAAGCCTCCGTTAGCAAGGACTGAGTACGCACGCAGCAGCTGAATAGCATTCGCCTGTAAATTATATCCCATTGCCAATGAAAAAGGAGTGCTCGCAGACCATTCTAAAGCTCCGTTTGGGTGACGTTTACCAATAACCGGTAGAACACCGGGGGTCTCAGAAGGGAATTCAATCCCCGTACGTTTTCCAAATCCAAATTTTTGCTGCAAAACCGCGCGATACCATTGACTACCTAGAGTTGTTACGATTTTTTCGGCTAACCTTGCCATGTAAATATTGGAGGACTTTTGCATAGCCATCCACAGATTCAAATAACGATGCAAGGTTGTGTCCACCAAAGGTTTAGAACGTCCCGCAAAACGCCCATTTGATGTCGCCATTTTCTCCAATGGATCATAAAAAGGTTTTTCACCGCGCGCTTTTAGTTCTTCATTTGCCAACAACGCAGCACAAACCGTAAATGGTTTCATAACCGAGCCAGGCTCTAAGGCATCCGAGACGGCTCCAAACTGGGTTTGTTCCAGTAAATGAAGGTCATTAAAATAGGCTTGATAGTTAGTAGGATCAAAAAATGGATAATGAGCGATAGCTAAGATTTCACCATTTTTAGGATTCATCATTACAGCTCTGCCGGCCTTTGCTTTAGATTTCTTAACCGCTCTTTCCAGTTCCTCTTCTACAATTGCTTGTAAGTTATGATCTATTGTCAGATAAACATCAGCCCCTTTTATAGGAGTCTCTATAACTTCTCCGGTTTCAAACGAATTTCTAGGTGACCGCATTAACCTTCTTTTTCCGGGAGTTCCCTTTAAATAAGCATTAAAATAGAGTTCTCCTCCTCCAGTAGCCATCACTTGACTTTCATCTTTACACCCCCTAATAGTGTGTAAAAATTGACCTAACAGGTGGCCAAAAGGGTATGAGCGCTGATAATCCGCAACAAAAAAAAGGGCATTATGCGGGATTTTATTTTTCTTTGCAAAAGGTCGCCACCAAGCTAATATTGCTTCCTGCCGATCTTTATCAAGCCACATAAACAGCTTACGGTTGCGGCTTTTTTTGTGGAATTGATTCGCCAAAACTATTTTTCGAGCCTTAGGAAGCTCTAAAAGATCGCTCAAGGCGATAGCCATTTCTGATTTAACTTGGACAGGAAGAGATTGTGGGTCAATATGGAGATGAAATTTTTCAATATCTATTACAAAAGAACGAGGTTCAGTAGGATGATTTTTTCTTAAACTGGGATTCGAATAAAAAACTCCACGCGGAGCCGGCTCTTGAATAATGAAGTAGTGTTGTCGACGAGCTATTCTTAACCATTTCTCATTTTCTTCAATTTGAAGTAAATAAAAACGAGCTAACAACAAGGAAAACAACAAAATTAGAAAAATTTGCAAAACAACAAGTCTAATTCGATCATGGAAATTTATCACGAGCAACCAAAAATTCAAAAATAAAATACGTCAGACAATGGAGACTGGTTTAAGACCTTGTCTAGCATATCCAAAGGATACGTAAGAACAAGTTGAAGTGCAAGAAAAATGCATTTTGGATTAGTAGAAATGACAGTATGGACAGATGTTTTCTCTTTGAAATAATTGGTTGTATGTCATAAACATAAACTATGTGCTAATTTCAATTTTTTTAAACGCCTTACATGAGGTCACATGAACGTCTTTTCTTCTATCCAGTCTGCTTCTTGGCAGCAATATACATCGCTTCTTAATAAAGAAAGTGCAGGAAAATGTTTGCAAAACATCGCCACAAGCTTAGCCTCTCCTGTTACGCCATCAAAAGGTTGTACTAGTGGCTTGTTTGCTCTTTTCTTTAGCTTCAGTAGCTGAAGCAAAAAGCTGCGAGGATTGCTATAAAAGTTTTGATTCTTGTAATGACGTCACAAATAATTTTATAGGCTATGCAATGTTCGGCCCAGCGCACTTTCTAATAGGAAGTTCTTGTGGAAATCAACTAAAAACTTGCCTGCAGTATTGCTAGCATCAGACCACATGATCCCTATGCGTAGGCGAAGGATTTCAAATGATTCCAAGATGCTCCGATCAGCGACGAGGTAATAGCCTAAGCTATTGCCGAGGAGCTGAGCGCGGCAGATTAGTATCATTTGGAATCCTGCGCCACGCATAGGGGTCATGTGGTCTGGGCATACGCAAAATTAAGCAACGAATTACTCAAGTTGATTTCGCAAAAAAATTTGGGATTTCACGAAAGCATCTCAGTCAAATTTTTTATGATGCTAAACATCCAAGTCGCAACTTGCAAAAAAGAAGAGTACAGGATTCTCCCCTAAACCATGAAAAGTAACTCGCGATACTTTGGCAAAGGCCACAATGAATCGTCTATAAGTGTTTCAAGATGATCCACGTGAAGACGCAATTTTTGACACGCAGGCAAAACTTTCTCACAAAACGCATTACCTTTAAACTGTAATTCTAAGGCAAAAGCCTCATTACGCGCATTAGAAAGATTTTTCGCGGCACTAATAGCTTCTTCAATTGTCGCCGTAAGATCCTTTAACAATGACATTTGTTCTACAGGCATCTTTTCTTCGGTCACTTGATTATAAAGATGAAGGCTTTCGGCAAAAAGTTTCTGCTGCTTGATAGAAACCGGTAAAATACTCGTTTTGAATAGGTCCAACATTAAATTGGCTTCAATATTGACTGTCGATGAATACGCTTCATGAAATACTTCATAACGACTTAAAAGGTCGTCAGCTGTCAAAATTCCATCGAAAGCACGAATTGTCGATGGCGCCCGAAGGGCTTCAAATGCATAAATTGACTTTTTAAAATTAGGAAGATTACGCCTTCCTGCCTCTAATGCCCACTCAAGAGTGTAATTATCCCCATCAAATCGAACATCCCTAGAGGCTTTTAAATTTTTTGATAAAATTAATGCAATAGCTTCCCATTTCTCCTCAGGGGTAGATCCTGTTTTAACCGAAGAATCCTCTATTTCATCGAGAATTTCATGAAGGCTTTCAGAAACGATGGCATTTAAAACTGTAATCGGAAAAGCTGGATGCTGAGATGCTCCTAAAGCTCTAAACTCAAATTTTGTGCCGACAAAGGCAAAAGGTGAAGTTCGATTCCGGTCAGTTTCTTCTTTTTTAAGGTCTGGAAAATGAGGCAAACCTAGATCATAGGTTTTCATCTCACCAAATTTTTCATGCTTTCCTCTTTCTTCAATGGCATCCAGAAGATTTTCTAAATTAGTGCCTAAGTAAGCCGAAATAATCACCGGAGGGGCTTCATGACCTCCCAAGCGATGGTCATTACCCGCAGAACCAATTGAGCAACGTAACAGAGCTCCGTGCTTATGTAAAGCTTTTAATATGGCTGTCATCAAAATGGGGAAATGGAGATTATTTCCGCGAAGCTCGGATGGGTCAAGTAAATTTAGGCCAGTGTCAGTCGATAGGGACCAATTGCAATGCTTTCCAGAACCGTTTAAGCCTTGAAATGGTTTATCATGAAGTAGGCAACTAAGTCCATGAGATGTTGCAATTTGACGCATTAATTCCATTAGCAGCAAATTTTGATCAACGGCAAGAGAAGCTTTAGAGAAGGTCGGAGCCATCTCGTGTTGCGCCGGAGCAACTTCGTTATGACGCGTTTTTATAGGTATTCCTAATTTTAAAGCTGCGAGCTCAAAATCCCCCATAAAAACTAAGATACGATCTTTGACACTTCCAAAATAATGATCCTGGAGTTCCTGGCCTTTAGGCGAGGGAGCTCCGAATACTGTACGGCCGGCGAGTAAAAGATCTGGGCGTTAATTATGCAAATTTCGGTCAATAACAAAATACTCTTGCTCTAGACCGATAGTTGAAAATACATTTTTGGCAGGAAGACCGGTAAATTCCAATAACCGAAAAACAGCATCTTTGATTTTTCTCTCTGACCGCAACAAAGGAATTTTGCTGTCCAGAGGATGTCCTGCCCAAGAGAAATACACTGAGGGTATGCATAATATTTTCTGGTTGCCTGCATTCCACAGAAATGGGGGCGATGTAGGATCCCAACCGGTATAACCTCGAGCTTCAAAAGTTGAACGCAACCCCCCTGACGGGAAAGAAGAAGCGTCCGGTTCACCTTGAATCAATTGTTTTACAGAGAATTTTTCAATGACTTGGTCAGTAGTATTCCAATCGATAAAAGCATCATGCTTTTCAGCTGCTGCGCCTGTGAGAGGCTGAAACCAATGACTGTAATGGGTGGCGCCGTGGCTGATAGCCCAATCCTTGAGAGCTACTGCAATAGTGTTACCGAAATCGGGATTAATTTGTTCATGCCCTTCCATGGCATTAATCACATTTAGGAAAATCTCATTAGGAAGCATTTTTTGCATAACGCTTCGATTAAACACGTATGCACCAAAAGCTTCTGAAAGTTTATCAGAGAAATCTTTATTCGATGAGAATTCACGGAGCCTCAAGGCTCCAATCGCTTCAGCACGAGAACTCATAAAACCCTCCAGGTAATAAAATTCAACGTACGAAATACGGATTTTTTGAGCAATGATATAAAAACGACGAAGGCCCAGGAGTAAGATGGCTGTAATGGCTTTCAGGGAATGATCAATGTAGATTTTTTAACGCGGAGACGCGGAGGAAGCAGAGGAGGCAAGGGAAGGTCGGGAAGGCCGGAGTTGTTGAAAAATTATTGGTATACAAACAAACTTTTTACATTAATAAAATTAAGGTTCTTGTAAAGAATGGGGAAGCGCGCTCTTAAGTTTTAATCTATTCAGTTCCTTAAAGTAATATGCACACTTTTTTTGGCCGAGCAGACTCGGGTTCATCAATTCTGAGGCCCTCAAAGTCCAAAGGCCAAAAGCCAGGCTTCCTTTAACAACGACCACCTATCCAATGACCAATGGCCGGAACTTCCGCAGGACAGCAACGCCAATGTCATTCTGGTCATAGCAGCTGTCGACGCTGAGGCCTGAAGGGACGAAGCCCCCAACAACCACTTGACAGTTCTCAAACACATCTAAACAACGCGTGTAGGTCGGTGGATTACTAAATAGACTCTCCCCTGATCTAATTTGATGCGTAAGGATGCTAACTGCAGCTTCTAATGCAGTTGGAACTTCCCAGTTGTCATTAGCATTTTGAGATAATTCAACAACCATCTCTTGTTGCTTTTTAAAGTCTTCGCCTCTGCTTCCATTCAAGACATCCTTTGACATAAGCGCCCAATAAGATTTTTCATTCGTCGTTTTAAATGCAGTAAGAATATGTTGATTAACACTATAACTTCCACAAGGAAAATATTTTTTTTACCAGCACCCCAAAACTTTTTATGGTTAAATCTTTTGGAATCAATGTTAGAATATGAGTATCTCTCAAGCT
>JACDDG010000057.1 GCA_013817115.1 Parachlamydiaceae bacterium
TGTAAATCTTTAGTTTTTTAAAAGTATAAAGTTATTTCTGGGTCTCTGTGTCTTTGTACCTTTGTGCCTCCTAATTAACAAATTTCAAGTCATTGATAATGAATGGCTTATAAAGCTGAGATTTGTTAATTCCCTATAGGGGGGCCGAAGGGCTCTGACTCGCTCTGTGTTGAATCTTTGTAGGAAATTCAACACAGAGACACAAAGGCACAAAGATAGCTGCAAATCTTTAGTTTTTTAAAAAAGTATAAAGTTATTTCCGGGTCTCTGTGTTTGTGCCCTTTCGGCCCCCTATCGGGAAGTAACAATTAAATCTTAAACTATTAATTATCAATGAGTTGCAATTTTGTTATTTAGGAGCAAACGCCAAACGCTATTTTGTTCTTTAAATTAAATTTAATTTAGCTATTATTAATAATTTAACCAGTTAATTGTAAATTATTATAAATGATCAACAATAACAAGGACTGTAAATGAATAATTTATGTAATTACTAGGTCTTGAAGTAGCTTTCATTAACGCTGAGTCTTCGATAAACCCGAAATCAGATGACCAAATTATTATTGAAGGCTCACATCATCAAACAGAAGAAAAAATCAGTCAGACTGTTAATTCTGTAGGGCTTAACCCTCTAATATTTAAAGAAGTAAATGAAAGTTTTATTTTCACGATTTCACCCAGTAAAATTCCGCCTTGTAGAGAAGAATTTATTCAGGCCGTGCTTGAATTTGAGAAAAAACACCAGGTCAAGCTGGAGGATTTTTTGAGCTACAAGGGTTTTTATTGCCAAGAAGAAGGTATCAATGAAAAGCATCGACTCCGAGAAGCATTTTTGACTGATCCCATTATTCAAAGCTATTTGTCGCGGGGATCTAAATTTGTAAATTTTTTGGAAAATAGACCAGACCTCATTAGCGATGAAAATAACCCCCTAAGTAGCGACTATTATGAATGTAAAATTTATGAATTGGGACAATTTGGTCCTTATCGCTCTGATGTCAAAACAGACCAATTCTATTAAAAACAACTAAAGAAGGGTTACCTGGAACTCTTTCCAATCTTATGTGCATTCAAACTGGCATTTCTGGCAGATGTAAAGTTATCAAAAAATTTAAAATTGAGGACATACGAAATTCAATTAAATTCATTGAGCTTATGCGTTATATTAATGAAAATGGAATAAAGCGGCATGATTATGAAGGAAATCAATTTTTGCTTTCAACTATTGCACATGATGGCCACGCAACAAGTATAATTTCCATATTAGACAAAGAAACTTTTAGACACCTTGCCTCAATTTTTATAAATTCTGTTAATGAAAATTTACCTTTGGTATCTTTAGAGCGACTATTTAATTCGAGAACTCTCGATGATGTTAAATTTAAACTCAAAAATGAAAATGACTATGCTAGGATTAACAAAATATTTAAAGAAAAGACTTTCGGGAAAAAATATTTGTTGATTATGAAAAAAAAGAAGGCTATTTATTAAACCCTATTATGTCTGGTACTAGCTCATGGTATACATCTGAAGAAGAGCAAGAAATCGACAACGCATACAAGGATAAGAAAATCAATTTCATCCATAAACTTGATGAACAAAAAAAGCAATACATTTTAACAGGAACTCGACCTGTTCCTTTTATCGACGCTCCTCATAAATTGCAAACTCATAAAGAAGATGAGAATTGCGCAATTTACAGTTATAATTTTCTCCAAGGAGCGATAAACATGCTTGAAAGTAGAGATGTAGCAGAAAGAATTTATCGCTTAGCCATGCAGATTGATTCCAATAAAGGAAACAATACTGAGAGGGAAGGAAATCAAAAAGCTATGGCTAAAATTTTTCAAGAAGAGTTGAAGCAATATTTACCAGAGTATTTTGATGCGAATGGAGCACAAAAAAGTGATTCCGAAATTAAGCAGCACCACTTGCATCAACGGTGGAATTTTGGCAATCAAGGAATGCAACCTGAACTTTTAAGAAAGCTCGGTTATTTGGCTGAAAAAGAAAGAAAATAGAAAATTATAACGCATCTCGTTGGGCAAAATAACGGTGCAACTGCAAAAAAAACATAAAAATAACACATTATGTAGAAAACCGCATAATGTGTTATATTTTTAGCTAAGCTTTTGCCTGCAGCTTGTAGAGCAGTTCTAAGCTGATTTGTTGCCCTAACTATGCCCGCTCTTTTCTTCTATTTTTCCATTCTTCGGTAATAGAACTGGGAGAGCATCGCTGTTGCAAAACATATCCAAAGGCAAACTAGTAGGCAGCGTAGATGAAGGAGTTTTAACAGTTATATTTTCACTAATCTGCTGATTCTGAGAATTTCTACTAATTATAGGTGATCTCCTTGCCTTCTCTCCTGTGATTATATGCATTGGTTCGTTCTTACTGGCACCACTTTTGATTTTGAACCGACTCTCTTCTGTACCGATTTTGTAACGAGGTGAAGATGGAGATTTATACTCTATATTCTCTCGAGATGTCCTTCTGTTTTTGCTAATTTCATCTTCAGAACTAAAAGCACGCGGGGAATACCCTTTAGTTAACAAGCGTTTGGATTTTTCACATTGCTCGCGTTTTTTTACCAATCCATTCCCCTCTAAATTAATACGGAATATTTCATCACTCCCATCTCTCAACGCATCATTAAATAGATCTTCGTAATCCTCTTCATCAATCCAACAATTTGCAAGATTTAACAATTCAAGATTTTGATTTCCCTGAATACCTTTAGTAAACATTGGAATTGCTCGAGGCTTGCTCTTTGACCCCGATTCATTTATCAGAGGCTTACTTCCATCAAGAGAGCGAGATAAGCTAAGTCTTTTCTGAATTCCAATCGATGATCCTAGATTGGCGTTAGACTGAAGATTTAAAATCTTTAGCTTATGACTCCAAGTCAGAAGATAATTCAGCACCTCCCCGAATTTATAATCTAATCCACAAGACTCGAATCCTAAAGTTGTGACCGAAGGTGGAAGCCAATCTAGAGCTAATATGCCTGTTGCAATTGCTGTAAAAGAGTCAACATCAAAGGTAACACCATAAAAATTTAGAGTTTGCAAGGAGCATTCCCCCGAAGCCAAAGCGCTTAATAATGCTGAACCTATCCCGGAATTTGCATCAATGCAACATCCCTCGATTTGTAACAAAGAAATCTTAGCCTGGATAATTGCGTGATAAATTGCGGCATATCCATTGTTATCGTTGACCTTAAGGTTAAGTATTTCAATTGCCGACAAGCATCCTTTCTCATCAATAAGTATCTTTTGCAACTCTAAGGCTTCTTTCTGGCTAAAAGAAGTCACAGTACAATTTTCAAGGCGCAATGTGTAAGCATTTTTTTTAATTAGTTCCCTGATAAGTTTAAGGAGCTCTACACCAGTACATTCCATATCGACAATTTTAATTGTATTCAATGCTCCGTCGCCGACCGCTATCGCTCTTCTAAGTTCAAAAAATGCCTTTTCCTCGAACCAACACTTTTCAATTTGTAGTGCTTTAAAGGTTTTATTTTTAACTATAACGGCAAAAATTTTCTTTGCAGCCTTTTGCGTTACGTAGCATGATTGTAAAACAAGAGAATTTTTCGAGTCTGATGAAGTCAAAGCGGAGCTTAATGCGTAAAGAGATACATCTGAAAAATTCTTGTTAATTATTTTCCAAATTAAACCTTTAAATTTACTCATTTCATTAATGTCATCGAAGCTGTAAAACTCACATTTCAAAGAGTCTAATAAAATTTGAGAAACTTGCAAATCAGTAGGTTTAATTTCTTGACGTTTAGGAGTAATCTTCCTTTCATCGATATTAAATTGATCAGACTCATGGGCTATAGAACCATTCTCAGTAACAGGATTCATGCTAACTCCTTTTCTTTTTTTTTTAAAGTGCTGGAAAACTCAACAAATTCAAAATATTTACTATGCATTCGTAATGTAGCCAGTTGGGTCTGTTCTATGCAAGAAAAGAATGCAGAAATATTTTAAGAGTCTTAATCTATTTTTTTTTGAACCATCTTTAATTTCCTTATTTTATCTTTGCAAAAAAATTCAACCTAGCTTACTATAACTATAACCAGACGAAATTCAAATACAGGTGATAGAATGTTATTTGTATTGTTAATCGTCTGGCTTTGCGTCAGCAAAGCTTGCTAGAAGTTGAAAAATGTCTGTCTACAGCTGTACAGGCTTCCATTTTCAGTAAGAATTGCTGACTTTACGTTTGTTAAACCACTTAAGGAGAAGGCAAAGATGCCAACCATTAGTCAACTCGTTCGCCAACCGCGCTCCCCTAAAAAGAAACGCAGCAAATCACCGGCTTTACAAAAGTGTCCACAACGTCGTGGAGTGTGCTTGCAAGTTAAAACAAAGACTCCTAAGAAGCCTAACTCTGCATTGCGCAAAGTGGCCTGGGTAAGACTTTCAACTAAGCAAGAAGTTATTGCTTACATCGGTGGTGAAGGGCACAATTTACAAGAACACAGCATGGTGCTTGTTCGTGGAGGTCGTGTTAAGGATCTACCAGGCGTACGTTACCATATCGTTCGAGGAACAATGGACTGTGCTGCTGTGAAAGATCGTAAGCAAGGAAGATCCAAATACGGGGCCAAGAAACCCAAGTAACAATAGGATACTGCATTGATGAGTATCCTGGTTCGCGACCGGCGTTTTAGGGATAGAGCTTCATCTCTTTTCTTTGAGCTTCGATCGCGCATAGGCTCTGCCGCGAAAGCAGCAGTGACCAGGTGAACCATTGAGGTCTTCCACTATATTGAAAACAATTTAAGTACGCATATTTTAAGAGGAACACATGTCAAGAAGGCATCGCGCAGAAAAGCGAGAAATCGCCCCGGACCCTATCTACGGTAGCACCGTATTAGCAAAATTTATTAATCGTGTCATGGAATGCGGCAAAAAATCTATCGCTCGCCGTATTGTATACAACGCAATTACAAAATTCGCAACTAAAATCAATGCTGAAAATCCATTGGAAGCATTTGAGCAAGCTTTAGAAAATGCAAAGCCTGCGCTTGAAGTTAAGTCACGCCGTATCGGTGGAGCTACTTACCAAGTACCTATCGAGATTGCACCAGCAAGACGCTGTTCTCTAGCAATGCGATGGATCATCAAATATTCCAGAGATAAAGTAGGTCGCTCAATGGAAGATGGCTTAGCAGGTGAACTTGCTGATTGCTATAATAACCAAGGCTCGACTATCAAGAAAAAAGATGACACCCACCGCATGGCCGAAGCCAACAAGGCATTCGCTCATTACAAATGGTAATAGGAGAACAATCTTATGGCAAGACCTAGCGATCAGTCAATTAAAAATGTGCGTAACATTGGAATTATGGCGCACATTGATGCTGGTAAAACAACAACCACCGAACGGATCCTTTATTACTCCGGACGTCTCCACAAAATGGGCGAAGTGCACGAGGGTGCAGCCACAATGGACTGGATGGCACAAGAACAAGAACGCGGGATCACGATTACATCTGCCGCGACGACTGTTTTCTGGAAAGGGATCAAGATTAACATCATTGATACTCCAGGTCACGTAGACTTCACAATTGAAGTAGAACGTTCCTTGCGTGTTCTTGATGGTGCTGTGGCTGTTTTCTGCTCTGTTTCTGGAGTCGAACCTCAGTCTGAAACAGTATGGCGTCAAGCTGACCATTACGGTGTTCCGCGTATTGCCTTCGTAAACAAAATGGACCGCACCGGTGCTGACTTCTTTGATGCAGTCAAAACAATGCGTGAAAAATTGCATGCGAATGCTATTCCTGTACATTGCCCTATTGGTGCTGAGTCAGAATTTAAAGGTATGGTTGATCTAATCACCATGAAAGCCCTGTTTTTCCACGATGAGACCCTTGGAGCTGACTGGGAAGAGCAAGAGATTCCGGAAGACCTTCTTGATAAGTGCAAACAAATGCGCCAAGAGCTTCTAGAAGAGCTTGCAACGATCAATGAAGATGATGAAAATTTCATGAGCCGCGTTCTTGAAGATCCGGATTCCATTAAAGCTGAAGAGATTCATGCTGTCCTTCGTAAAGGTGTTTGCAAAAACCTAATCAATCCAGTTCTTTGTGGATCAGCCTTTAAAAACAAGGGTGTTCAACAGCTTCTGGATGCGGTTATCAATTGGATGCCTTCTCCTCTTGACCGAGGAAACATTAAAGCTCATGATCTTGATTCAGATAAAGAACTTATTTTGAAGCCTGATGATAATGAGCCTTTTGCTGCACTTGCTTTTAAAATTATGACAGATCCTTATGTTGGTCGTCTAACTTTTATCAGAATTTATAGCGGTACCCTTATTAAGGGGATGAACCTCATCAATAGTACTCGTGGCACTAAAGAGCGTATCTCTCGTTTGCTCGAAATGCATGCTAACAAGCGTGAAGAGCGTGATGAGTTCTACACTGGTGATATTGCAGCTTGTATCGGCCTGAAAAAAGCGACTACCGGAGATACTTTATGTTCTCCAGACCATCCTTTGCTACTTGAGAAAATGGAATTCCCTGAGCCTGTGATTTCAATGGCGATTGAGCCAAAATCTAAGGCTGACCGCGAAAAACTTTCGACTGCTCTTAGTGCATTATCGGAAGAAGATCCTACTTTCAGAGTGACTACAAACGAAGAAACAGGTCAGACAATTATCGCAGGAATGGGTGAACTTCACCTTGAGATCTTGCACGACCGTATGAAGCGCGAATTCGATGTTGAAGCAAACGTTGGTAAACCACAAGTTTCTTACAAAGAAACGATTACTTTACCTGCTAAAGCTCAGACAAAATTTGTTAAGCAGTCTGGTGGTCGTGGTCAGTATGCCCACGTTGAGCTTGAAATCGAGCCAAACGAAAAAGGTAAGGGCAACGAGGTTATCAGTAAGATTGTTGGTGGAACTATTCCTAAGGAATACATCAATCCAACTATCAAAGGTATTGAAGAAGGGCTCGCAACAGGCGTCTTGGCAGGATTTAATCTTGTCGACACTAAAGTCTTCATTGTTTTCGGATCGTATCACGAAGTCGACTCCAGTGAAATGGCGTTTAAGATTTGCGGATCTATGGCTATTAAGGAAGCTGCGCGTAAAGCGAAGCCTATCATCCTTGAGCCTATTATGCGCGTCGTTGCGACAACACCGGAACCTTTCCTTGGAAATATCATTGGGGATTTAAATCGTCGACGCGGTAGGATCTCCGGCCAAGAGTCACACAAAACTTCAATCATGGTGACGGCTGAAGTCCCTCTGAGCGAAATGTTTGGATACTCTACACAGCTACGTTCCCAGAGTGAAGGTCGTGCAACGTATGTTATGGAACCGAGTCATTTCGAACCAGTTCCAGTAAAAATCCAAGAAGAAATCATCAAGAAAGGGTAACGGATCATCTATGGCAAAGCAACAACTTCAAGCCAAGCAAGAAAAGCAGACGACTAAAGTAGTAAAGCAAAAGATCAGAATCCGTTTAAAAGGTTATGATCCGCGTATTTTAGATCGTTCTACAGCCGATATCGTTGAAACAGCTAAGCGCACAGGCGCAGGCATTGCAGGACCAATACCACTGCCAACGAGCCGTCAGATCATTACTGTTCTACGTTCTCCGAACATCGATGTTAAGTCGCGCGAACAGTTTGAAATTCGCACGCATAAGCGTTTGATTGAAATAATCAACCCAACTGCGAAGACAATCGATGCACTTAAGGCACTTACACTGCCTGCAGGCGTAGACATTAAGATCAAGGCTGCTTAACTTTTTTTGTAAAGGTTAAGTAAGTAAATAAAGAATAAAGACCTGGTGAACTTTCGAGTTTTCCAGGTCTTTTTTTTATAAGGATCCTGAGTACGGGTTAAGGCTTAAAAAACGCCTTGTTTCACTCAGTACGAGAGAAAAAAATATGATAACAACTAAAGAGGTTTAAAACTCTCATTAACTATCGAACATCATTAACATTTTTGGTAAGCTTACACGCCCCAAATGATTTCCAATGCATCTGATTCGGAACAGAAAAATACTTTGTTAACCAATCCAAATGCACAGGCCAAACATTGACGTATTCTGTATCTATGAATGCTATTCGACCATCTTTAGAAAAAGGAACATTACCCACATGCGAATCACTCAACCCTCCCATGCATATGATCTTATGTAATGCCTTTAGACATGCAAACGTCATAGACTTATTCAACTTTTCAAGTGTATCTTCAGGTCCACAAAGTTCTAAATCCTTTACAAGAAGGATAAAATCTTTCGGAAAAGTCGTGGAATCAGCTTTAGGCCTCTTTTTTTTAGGTAATGGATAGATCCATTTTACCGGCACCTTCATAAATTTGTTATAGTTGTATTTATTCAATAAACCCTGAATGATCCTGGCCCCCTTTGCCCTTAATACCCATAAGGGCCACTCTGATCGCGCACACGAATCCAAATAAAGCTTAACAAGATATCCCGGCAATTGTGGATGCTTAGCTACCACTAAACCACGATTAAGCTGTTTATAGATGATATTAAACCCAGCTTTTTCCAATGACTCGTATGACTCCAAAATCCTTATGCAACTACAAATTTTATCTAAACGCTCTTTTAAAGGGTTATTATCGGGTATCAAATAAGGTTTTACCTCCGACCACACTTTACGTGGTATTTCTGAACTATATGCAACAGCTTTAGCACTGACAATTTCAGGTATTCCGGAACGTATTGAATCTGTAAACTCACGACCTATTAAACAAGGGTCTATCACTACAAAACTAGCGATAACTCCCCATAAAAAGTACTTCTTCATCTCGACCTTAAGTGTAAAAAGTTTTTATCGCGTAGACATCACTTATAAGATTAATCCCCGTCGGGTCATAACATCCTTTTAAAAAACTGGAAGTTTTTTATAAGATGAAATTAAATTCAACATAAGGATCACCATGACCAAAAATTCATTAGTTCGCCAATTCTGCTTGCTGACGACCCTATTTACAAGCACACTTTTAGCAAATGCTACCGATTACAACGAAAAAGCGCTTTATGCGCTCACCTCACTAGGTTCTCTTTTAGAAGATCAACTCTCGGACACGCCTAAGGAACAAAGCGAAAATCAAATACAATTTGACGAAGCTGACATATCACTACTTTGGCAGCGAGCGACTGATTCGCACCTTGCATCCCAGATTCAACAAGCAAAACTTTATTATGAACATGCTTTTAATCCATCCTGCAAGAATCGTCTGAAAAACCTTTCTAAAGCCAAATCGTTAGTTGAAAATGCTTGGGCCCAACTAAACCCTTATTATCAACCTATCATAGCAAAATCAAGCCAAAATCAAAGCCATCGATATATAATCGAAGATACCAGTTGGCTCAAAAACAATTTAGACCAAATTTTTGCGGAAAATGACGTAACGCAAAATGAAAAAACTTTTGCTAAAGCAGGTTTCAAAATAATTTGTCAACGTTCATCAAAAATGATTGTTGCAAAGCATAGTAAAATTTCAGGCTATCTTGTAAAAGTTTATCTTCATTCCGATAAACCGGCACAAACGTGGAAATGGCTAGTTAATCGCTGCGAAGGGGCCGAAAATATACGCAATTTAATTAAATCGAAAAAAATAACTTGTTTTACTGTTCCAGATAAATGGATTTATCCGCTTCCCGTCTACCCTATTCTGCATGACGAAGACGAAGCAATAGCTATGAAAGACACTCCCGCGATTTTGATAGTCTCACATATGAACATAGTTGATCGAAACTCATGCAGAGTAGCATGGAAAACACGCATCACGAAAAAACACTTACGCGAATTGTATTGTATCTTGAGCCATGGCTTTGCTTCCACCTATCTCGTACAAAATATTCCCTACACGACAGAGGGCAAATTTGCCTGCCTTGACACAGAATACCCTTTTAGACAACATAGGCTTGAACGAGTTAAACATCTTCTTTCGGATGAAATGAAGGCTTATTGGGATCTTCTTGTTAGAACTGGGGGTAGACCAAAATCTTATACCGAAGTGCGTTCAAATTTTTGATTTTTGGCTTTGAAAAAGCCCCGCGATTGAGCGATCAAAAACGACCCAATAAT
>JACDDG010000058.1 GCA_013817115.1 Parachlamydiaceae bacterium
ATGCAATCCCTTGTTCAACGCGTTCGATACGATCGCCATAAACTAAGCGCAATAATGAAGCACCCTCTTTTAGCGTCATCTTATGGAATTCTGGCTTCATCCATGCAGAGACTGGACGACTTTCGGGATACCTTCACAAATACGATTCAGAGAAAAATACAAACTCATTATTTTAAACTAGAATCTTTGCAAAGACAACTTCATGCTCTAAAACCGACAGTTCGCATCATGCAATTTCGCAAACATCTTAATGATTTGCAAAGGCAGTTTGATCAGCAGTGGGCACGATCTTTTCACCGACGACAAGAAAGACTCCAAAACATTATTGCAAACTTACATTCATTAGACCCAAAAAATCTTTTACAAAAAGGGTATGCTATCCCCTTTAATGAAAAGACTAACTCTGTTATAGTTTCATCAAGTTCCATTGAAAAAGGAGATGAGATCCGCATGCTTCTTTCAGATGGAGAAATTTTCTCAACCGTTAATGAAATAGTAAAGAAGTGAACGATTTACCAACATCCCCCACACCTGCAATCGAGCAAGACAACTTTGAGGCGGCATTTTCGCGTCTAGAATTGATCTTGGAACGCATGAATTCTGCTACGATCAGCCTAGACGAATCCCTAAAGCTTTTTGAAGAAGCAGACAAACTTATTACAATTTGTAATCAGCGCTTAAACGACGCTGACCGCAAAATTGAAATGCTTATTAAAACTAGAAACGGTGAACTTGCCCTTGGTCCCGACCTTAAGCCTTTGACTCAAAAGGTCCAATAATATTTTTCACTAAGGTTTAAGCACTATGATGCCACCGATACTCCCCCAGATTGAATCTCCGCAGGGAGTTAAAGAGCTTTCCCAGCAAGACCTCCTTCAACTTGCAACAGAAATTCGTCAGCGAATTATTGACGTTCTATCCGTAAACGGAGGCCATCTAGCTTCTAATTTAGGTTCTGTTGAATTGACTTTAGCCTTGCATTTTGTTTTTGATTCACCTGAAGACAAATTTATTTGGGATGTAAGTCACCAGACATATACTCACAAAATTCTCACTGGTCGAAATGATCGATTCGATTCGATTCGTCAATACAAAGGGCTTTGCGGTTTTAGCCATCCGCAAGAATCTGAACACGACCATTTTCATGCCGGGCATGCCGGAACAGCCTTGTCGCTTGCTTTAGGAGTTGCGAAAAACCGAGATCTCACAGGTAGAAAAGAGTACATCGTACCAGTCATTGGGGATGCAACATTAACCTGCGGCATGTCTCTAGAGGCTCTTAACAACGTTTCGCGCGATTTAAAACGCTTTATCATTATTTTAAATGACAATGAAATGTCGATTTCGAAAAATGTTGGTGCAGTGACCCGGATACTTAGTCGCATGCTAAGTAACCCTACGACAAATCGCATCTATCAAGAAATAGATGGTTTACTTTCAAAAATTCCTGGATTCGGATCTCTTTTATCCAAGCAAGGCCACAAAATTACTGAATCACTTAAAAACTTAGTTAGCCCTGCAGCCTTCTTCGAACAATACGGCCTAAGTTACATCGGCCCCATTGATGGTCACGACACGAAAAAACTTATCGATGTTCTTGAAGGGGTTAAAGAATCTCAATGGCCTGTAGTCATCCATGTACTTACTAAAAAAGGACAAGGAATGGACGAGGCTGTCAATAATCCGACCATTTATCACGGTGCTAAACCCTTCCATCCTGAAACTGGAAAATTTCTTCCGGCGTCCTCCAGCGCACCCACATTCCCAAAAATATTTGGCTCACACCTGCTTAAAATGGCAGAAAGTGATCCGAGCATTGTTGCTGTAACTCCTGCGATGACGGCCGGTTCCTGCCTAGATCCTTTTATTAAAAAATTCCCTGAAAGATGCTTAGATGTAGGAATTGCAGAATCACACGCTGTGACTTTTTGTGGAGGCCTTGCCTATGGTGGAAGGATGAAAGTGGTGTGTTCTATTTACGCTACTTTTTTACAAAGAGCCTTTGACAATCTTTTTCATGATGTTTGCCTTCAACAGCTACCAGTTGTTTTTGCTATCGATCGTGCAGGAATTTCGGGGCCTGACGGCTCGACTCACCACGGAATTTACGACATCTCCTTCCTAAATGCTATGCCAAATATGATTATCACACAACCTCGAAATGGGCACGTTCTTAAGGAGCTACTAGAGTCATCCTTTGCCTACGGCAAGCCCACAGCAATTCGCTACCCTAACTTGGAAACCCAGGAACCTGATTTACCGATCGTTTATCGCCCTTTAGGTAAAGGTGAGGTACTTCGCGAAGGCTCAGAAATATTGATTATTGCTCTAGGACACATGTGCACTATAGGATTAGAAGTTTGCGATCGCTTAAAAAATGAAGGGATCAACGCAACTTTACTTGACCCGATCTTTATTAAGCCCCTTGATTCTGAACTTTTCTGTCACTTACTCCAAACACATAGCAAAATTGTCACAATCGAAGAACATTCAATCAGTGGAGGAATGGGAGCCATTATTAATCATTTCCTAATGACAAATGGCTACAACAACATTTCGGTGATCAATTGCGGCATCCCAGAAGCCTTTATTGAACACGGAAGCCACAAAGAACTATTAAACAGTCTTGGACTTTCGGCAGAGAAAATTGCTGACCGCATAATCAAAAGCGAATGGATTAAAGCGGGTTTGGAAAATCTTTTGGTAAGATAATTATACTGCGCGCGTGACAAACTGAGGTTTTTTTTTGCGGCGCGAAAGCTCCCGCGATTGAACGATCGGTAGCGCCCAATAGTGCAATGTGGGATCACTGCCGATCGTTCAACCCTAGGGCTTTGGCGCCGCAAAATAACCTCAATTTGCGCCCGTGCGCAGCATATATCCATAACATAAGGACCTGATAGTGCTTAACTTTTTTATGGAACCTAATCTTTCTAAAGAAAATGCCTCTAAATTTGCCGCTGAAATCGCAAATTATCTTTCTGCCAAAGGTGTTGGAGTTCATGCTAATGATTCCATTGCAAAATCTCTTAATGCACTTCCTCTCTCACAAGTAGATCCAAAAGCCATTGACTTCATCATCACGCTTGGTGGTGATGGCACCATCTTAAGAACAGTCCATAGTTATCCTGAAATCATTGCGCCATTTATTGCCATCAATTTAGGCGGATTGGGATTTATGGCAGATATTCCTTTTGATGAAATCTTTCCAAGCTTAGACCAACTTCTTGCCGGAAATTTCACTGTAAAAAATCGCATCATGATGGAAGGTTTTTCAGAACATAGTAACCGTTCCTTAGCTGTCAACGAGATTGTCATCCATCGTACCAGCAATCCCTGTCTGATAGATTTAGCTATTTACGTTGACGGAATATACCTTAACACATTTTCTGCTGACGGAATCATCATTTCAACGCCGAGCGGTTCTACGGCATATTCTCTTGCTGCCGGTGGCCCTATTGTGACTCCGGAAATCCAAGCATTCGTACTTACCCCCATCTGCCCCCACACTATCTCTAATAGGCCCATTGTTCTTATGCCCCATGAAAAGATAGAAATCCATTATCTTCCTCATGAAAATATTTCGAATCAAGAAAATGTCGAAATTCATTGCGATGGTCATAAAAGTTTTAAAATGAAGCCATTAGGGATATATACAATTATGCGTTCTGAACGCTCTTTCAGCTTGGTTGCCCTCCCCCAACATAATTATTTCCTCACATTAAGAGAAAAACTGGGATGGCGCGGACAAACTCACGCTTAAGGAGGAGTGAAACAATAAGTTTGGCTTTTAGACTGTATGGGGTCCCCTTTGATCGTTCAACCGCGGGAGCTTTGGCGCAGCCTAAAAGTAAAAATTTTTGTTTTCCACCTAAACTTTTAGCCGAACCCAAAATCGGTATTTTTTCTCTGACTCGTAACTCACTCTCATTGAGACCCTTACATTATTTTTTCAAAAAAAAATTCTTTAAAGTAAAAATTGTACTAGCGATTTTATTGCCAGATGCGTATTTAAAAGAGATAAAACATCCTTTGTTCGACAACTTGACATAGCCTAAAACATGAAAAGTCGTCGCAAAGAAAGTTAGAAAGATTTCCTTTAAACACTAACAATAGGAGTTGTTATGAAAAGCAGATTATTCGCCTCTATGGCAGTGGTCATGATGGCAGCAGGAATGCTAGCAAGTTGCTGTGGCAGCAATCGCGATTGTTGCGATCCTTGCCCATGTCCTCCTCCACGTCCATGCAAACCAATTTGCTGCCCAGCACCAAAAGCTGTTTGCGTGCCAGTAGCGCCGGTTTACAACCAATACCCAAGAGATAGCTACGCTCCAGGACCTTATTAATTCTGTGAGTGGCTAACAAAGCCTCTTGTACTCTGTGGCAAGGATTTAAATCCTTGCCACACTAAATATAGTCCTTTAACAAAAGCTAAGACGACTTATGAAACGGTTATTAGTCTCATCTATCGTAATATTATCAACCTTTCTTCTAGCAGGTTGTTGCTCCCATCGACACATTGATTTTTGTGAATGCGCCCCAAATGGCTCGCAATCAACATCCTGCGTTGCGTACACCGCAGATGATCCCTATTGCGATTGTCATCGATGTCCAAGGCGTTGGTGCTGCTGCTGCAAGCCAAAATGTTGCTTGAAGCCGAATGGAGGTGGATACCACCCTATCGTGGGGCATTAAGCTTTGAGGAAGGTTTGTAAAAACTGAATCATTTTTTTTACCTCAAAGACGACTGAACTAAACATTTTGTTCAGTGATCATTGTGGCAAAATAAATCGAGTTAAAGAATAACAAAATGACACACAAAGGAGTCGTTTAATGAGAAAACAACTGGGACTACTAGCCTCGTTGCTTTTTGTCGGAGTGTCCTCCTTGCTATTTGCAGGTTGCGCCGACAAATGTTGCTACGACAACCAACCCGATACGGAATGCTTTCAAGCATACGAATCTGATTCATTTAATGAACAAATAAACGAGCCTATGCAAGGTATGCGCGCACCTATGCAGAACATGCGTCCCATGAATGACATGCGTGAACCTATGCAAAATATGCGCATGAATGACATGCGTGAACCAATGCATGATATGCGCATGAATGACATGCGTGAACCTATGCATGATATGCGTGAACCTATGCAGAATATGCGTGAACCTATGCAGAATATGCGCATGAACGACATGCGTGAACCTATGCAGAATATGCGCATGAACGACATGCGTGAACCAATGCATGATATGCGCATGAACGACATGCGTGAACCAATGCAGAATATGCGTGCACCTATGAATAACATGCGTGCGCCTATGAACAATATGCGTTCACCTATGCAATCTCAAGGGTGTCCTCCACCTTGCGCGCCTAAGTGCGTTCCGGTGTGTCCACCATCATGCCCGCCTGCTTGTGCACCAAGATCTGTGCCAAAGTGCGCTCCTGCATGTCAACCTTTAGTTGAAGAGCCTTGCAAAGTACCTGTTAAGTGCCGTCATCCTTCGCATAATGAACTTTGCTGCAATGATGGAATTACTGTAACAGCTTACAATCCTTCAATGTGCATGCTTGGTGATCAATACCCACTGAAGTTTGAAATCAAAGCTTGCAAAGATGTTTGCGATGTCGTAGTTAAAGCTCACCTTCCTGAAGGCGTAACTTATGTACGAAGCCAGCCTGAAGCTCGCGTTGAAGGTAGAGATATCACATGGCTAATCGGTCCTATGGGTCAAGGGGAAATTCGTCCAGCTCAAGTTTGGCTGAAGTGTAATACAGAAGGTGAGATCTGTGCATGTTTCTGTGCAACAGCTACTCCGGTTCGTTTTTGCTCTCTACTTTGTGCACACCCGGTTCTAAGCTGCGAAAAATGTGGTCCTGAAGAAGTCTGCCCAGGCGACCCAATCCATTACACTATCACAGTTACAAACCGAGGAAGCTGTGCAGCTGAAGACGTTCGTATCACAGATAACGTACCTGCAGGATTAGAGCATTCAAGTGGCCTACGTACACTTTCATTCAAGCTAGGCTCTCTTGAGCCATGCCAGACTAAGAAAGTTAATGTATGCCTAACAGCTGTTAAGCGTGGTAAAGTTTGTAATACTGCAGTTGTTACAGCTTGCAATGCTGACTCAGTATCATGCCAATGGTGCACAAACATTTGCAAAGAGTGTGTAGAACTTTATAAAGTTGGCACTAAAGAGCAAATCATTGGCAAAAATGCCGATTATGAAATCACAGTTGTTAACCCAGGCGATAAGCCTTTGACAGAAGTCATCATTACAGATCTAGCTCCAAGCTCAACAAGCATTGTTTCAGCTAATGGCGCAACGATCAATGGCAATCAAGCTGTATGGAGATTAAGAGAGTTGAAGCCTGGCGAGAAAGTCACTTTCAACCTAACTTTAACAACATGCACACCTGGTTGCTTCACTAACCGCGTTAATGTAACTAACTGCCAAGGCTGCTGTGCCAATGCAGAATTTACTACACGTTGGAGAGGTCGCCCAGCATTGAACGTTTGCACATCTGTTACAGATAACCCAATTTGCCTCGGTGAAAACACAAGCTATTGTGTTACTGTTGTAAACCAAGGTTCTGAAGCCGATCGTGACGTACAAGTTGTTCTAAACTTCCCTGCAGAAATTTCTCCTATTGCAGCTACAGGTGATTCTGAAGGTAAAGTTGATGGCCAATCTGTGACTTTTGCTCCGTACGATAATTTAGGACCACGTCAGACTCTTCGTTATAGAGTTGACGCTCGTGCTAAATCTTCTGGCGATGCACGCATCCAAGTACAGGTAATTTCAGAATCAATGAAGACACCTCTCGTGGAGCAAGAAAGCACAATCGTCAACTAAGGATAACTTAGTAGCGGTTGCACTAAAAGGGCAGATTCTTCGGAATCTGCCCTTTTTATTTAGGTAAAATTAGGATTGCATCAGACACGGCTTCAACTCGTTTACCAATTCCCTTAATTTTGCCACTCGGTTCATTAATAACTATTCCTTCTACCACCATAGTTGATGAACCACCTCCGTCCAGATTTAATGCATCAGTACAATCAAGTTTATGCATAAACCCAGCCAACTCTTTTATTGTCATTCCACCTAAAAATCCATAAAAACTGCCATCCACTACAACAAATACCCATTCACCGGTCCTCTTTATTCCCACTGCTGTTCTTGGGTGTTTGTTAATCAAAAAAGATTGAAGAGTTTGCTCAGAGCTATAATCTTGAATTAAATTTCCGCTACTCACTAACACAGGAGCTCCTCCAACAATATGCTCAAGCCCTTTCCAGTCTTCAGGAGTAGTATAAGGAGGATCAGACTTCGGAATTACTTCAATTTCATCTTCGCTAGGAAAATCATTGAGATGATAATTAGTTAATATTTTATCTATTATAACCTTTTGATGATTAAGTGATGACCAACCTATTGCGCCTCTTGGTTTTATGGGTGTTCCATACCATTTATGATTAATTTTTAGAATTCCAGCGGGACTTCCATTTGTTTTCCAAAATCCACCATTGACTGCAGCGACAGCTTTATAATGATTGGAAAGATTAACTACGGTCTCTCTTCCTATGTTATCTCCAAAAGCTTTAACAGGTACTATAACATGCTCTTTAGGGTCAACTGTTAGAACGTGAATTGAAGTGAAGTACCCATACGGGAAATACTCGTAGGAAAAGGCATCGGCTTCAAATGGAACACTGACAATTAATAAAAAAGTAACCCCCATTTTCCATAGAATATTATTAAGCATGGCTGGCCTTGGTTTGATGATAAAAAAAGCAAAAAGGACATGTAGAATGCTATCTACAGTTTTTAGTTTTCAAAATACATTAAAGTTAATCATACAATTTATTAACGAGAGAGTCAACTAGAAGTTAACACAATAAGAGCTTTACGCACTAGATATACATTATGTTTATTTTACCTCCCTTACATTGCCGCTGTAGCCTTCCTCTTCGTCTCCGTGTCTCTGCATTATACCGACGTGCGTCCAAATTTTGGATTTCTGGCTTTGAGAAAGCCCCGCGATTAAGCGATCAAAAATGACCCAATATTATAATATGGGGTCGTTTTTGATCACTTAATCGCGGGAGCTTTCTCTTTGCCAAAATCCAAAATTTAAACGCACTTCGGTATAAAAATCAGCGGTGTCATTACCTCTTGAGACCTGGGGAATTACCTTATCTTTTTTAAAGAAGCAGAATCCTCGGCCTCTTTTTTTATTGAATTAATTACTGTAAATGTATCAACGTATGTTTAACAGGCTTTTCATCACAGGATAAAATTATGGAAGTTTCTTCTAGCAATCAAACATATCAATCCAGATATTTGGAAAATCAATATGGTCGGTCCTCGTTGGTTCCACCGGCTTTTAATGCGATTAATCATGCAATACTTAACGTTGAAACTAATCTTAGTGAGTCAGCTATAGACTTCATTCATTTTTCTTTTAAAAAAATTCAAATTGCAAGAGTTGAAGCCTTGATAAAAGGAGATTTAAAAGTCCGAACAACTTTAAAAAATGTTCAAACCAATGGTTTTAACCGGTATGTCCAGAGCTTTTTTAATGACAAATTTCAGATAGAGCTAGAATGGCTTTCACCATCTAACGATTGCTACCAATTAGATATTTATGCCTCAATTAACGCGCCCTGTTTCTTTGGAAAATTATCCTCTTATGCAAAGCAGCTAATTTCTCAAGAAGAGTTTTCGAGCCAAAAATCTACCCAAAATGTCCCTTTTTCAATCGACTATCTAATTGGCATTTTCTCAAAAAATGAAAGACTTAATGAAAATTTTGCCTCTAAAGTAAATTTATTAATTCGTGAAATTTTCGAAAAGCAAAGAGTAAAAAGAAACAAAGCTCAAAAACTAAACCTGTCAGATGTCTGCTTTACTACAATTATTAAAGATTCATTGATGTACCCTGCGTCATACCTTAGTAACATCTCACTCGTAAGCACGATAACATTATTTTTCAAAAGTTATTTAGGGATGGGGGTAGAGGCAGTAAGACTAACTGGACATTTCACAGATTTTACTTTGACAACAGAAATTAATAATCCTTGCTTTGAACCAGTAAATCCAAAACCAATGCTTCTTCCTTTTATAATTGATAGAACTAATTCGTTCAATGGGCTTCAATATTTTAATGATCTCAAATTTACTGATATCACCTTTATTTTTGAAGATGGTAAGGAAGTGAAGGCACATAAAATAATTCTTTCGGCTTCTCCGGTCTTAGAAAAAATGTTTACAATAGAATTTAAAAGCGAAAATGCAATCCCTTTTCATTTATGTGAGTATGATACATTTTTGGCATTTAAACAATTTATATATTCCGAAAATGTTGAAACTTCGTACCTTGAGGATTATCAAAATTGTTTAAATTTAATTTCTCTAGCTCACAAAATAAATTATCTGCCATTAGCGCTTTATGCTAAAAATGTGGTCAAAGATAAAATTAACAAGGAAACATTTGCTGAAATCGCTTCTTTGGCTGCTCAAATTAATGATGATTATCTCTTAGGCCTTTGTAAATGGTTTGCAGTGGATGAACCTGAATTTGGAGAGGAACTTGAATTTTTAAATTTTCCTTTAGGAGAACTATCAATATTGTTGCAAAGTGTTGTTAAAAATTACAACCTCCCTAAATTAAAAAAGACTCTTATTGAAACTTTTAAAAGTTCACTTAAATTGGATCAAGAATTTCTAAAAATCTGCAATCTCATTTATGAAACGAAAGACTCTGAGTTCAAATTGATTCTACAAGATTCGCTTGTAGAAAAACCAGAATTACTGAAAACATTACGCGAGAACAAACATGAAAAAGAATACTGTGATTTATGGATTGGATTCCAGAAACTTTTTACAGCTATAGAGATTTAACTTTAGGTTCGACACATTGTAGTACGTCATTTGAAAAATTAAATTCTGTCTTCCTTTGCGTTTCTTTGCTTCAATGCGCCTTTGTGTTATACCGAAGTGCGTTCAAATTTTGGATTTTTGGCTTTGAGAAAGCCCCGCGATTGAGCGATCAAAAACGACCCAATATTATAA
>JACDDG010000059.1 GCA_013817115.1 Parachlamydiaceae bacterium
CTCTTCAGGACAAAGAGGTTTTCCAGTGGACTTGAGCAAGATATCTCTCCATTTGCATAGTAAAATCTTCTCATTATACCATGCGGAAAATTGAAGTCAATCACTTCATTTGCAAACCTCTATAGTATCTTACAACTTTCCGTGCAATCCCCGGCTATGTGCGAAAAATAGAGCAGCATTTTTGCTATTAGGGGATACAGGATTTAGGTGATAAATTTGCGCTAACTGGTCAACTGGGGCTGGGCCAGACTCGTATCATCCGTAACTAATAGTCCGAAACTAATGCGCCATAAATTATTACCTCATCTGTCGTTATGTGTTCACTTTTGTTAAATTTGTGGCATGAAAATGCTTAGGATACGTGGTGGCCTAGGTTTCAGACCTGACATTCTGACATTTGCACATCTTGGATGATATGTTTCTGGTTGAAGCAAATATCAGAATATCACGTCAGACACCTATGGCGGGGCATCCTTCTCTTTTGCAAACTAAGACAAAATTTGCCACTAAACTTTGCACTAATTTTTACCTTTAATTCTACACTCCACCCTCTGCGTCAAAAAAACTTCCTTCACCCCATGCTTAAATACCCCTCTCTTCCCCTCTTCCCTCCCTCTTGTACCCCCTCACCCCGCAAATCCTCATTAAACTTTTTTGTTTACATACAAAAAATTTTAATCTAAGTTCCGAAATATTGAAAGTGAAGGTAGTGAGGTATCTTGTGCTAGGTGACATCATTGAAATTCTTATCAAAAGCGTCATACTCGTCATGCTGCTCCTTGGAGCAGCTGCTTATATGACCTTTTGTGAACGCGTGATTATGGCTAGAGTGCAGCTCAGGCTAGGTCCTAACCGCGTCGGCCCTCTCGGCCTCCTACAACCTATTGCCGATGGCATTAAATTACTCACGAAAGAAAGCTTTCGCCCAGATAATATCGAAAAATTCGCCTACTTAATCGCCCCCGCAATTTCAGTATTCACCGCCCTTATGGCTTTCGTGCTTATTCCGTTTGGGGATACCATCGAAATTGCAGGCAGGACCGTCAGTCTTCGCATTGCAGACCTCAATGCCGGTATTCTTGTCCTTCTAGCGATCTCTTCGCTAGCAGTCTATGGAATCGTTTTGGCCGGATGGGCATCTAACAACCGCTATTCCTTACTCGGAGGCCTCCGCAGCACAGCTCAGTTCATCAGTTATGAAATACCGATGGGGCTCTCCATTGTTACTGTTGTACTAACGGCAAACACTTTAAGCCTTCCTGAAATCGTCAAAGCTCAGCAAAATTACTGGTTTATTTTAACGAATCCCATTAGCTTCATCATCTATTTCATTACAGCTTTTGCAGAAACAAATCGCGCACCTTTCGATCTTCCGGAATCAGAACAAGAGCTTACAGGTGGCTACCATACAGAATATGGCGGCATGCGCTTTGCCAGCTTCTTCCTCGCTGAATACGTCAATATACTAGCCGTTTCCTCGATCGCCACAACTCTATTTCTCGGGGGCTGGTATGGGCCTACTGACACCCCATTTATTTGGTTCATTTTAAAAGTCGCTGTCCTCGTTTTTATATTTATGTGGGTACGCGCTACGATGGCACGATTACGTTACAATCAGCTGATGAGCTTAGGGTGGAAAGTGCTCACCCCTGTAGCCACGCTGAATCTTCTCGTTACAGCTTATTTTATATTGAGATAACCTAAGACACTATATGAAAAAAACACCTCGAAATGCATTTAAACAAATTTTAGCCACTTTGCGAGGGCTATTTATCGTATTAAAATACGCCTTTAAGCGCCCCGTAACATTACGTTATCCCGAAGAAAAAAGAAATTTGCCGGCTCGTTCACGTGGTCGGCATTATCTTACAAAATGGAACGACGGCCTTGAACGCTGCGTTGGATGTGAACTGTGTGCGATCGTTTGCCCCTCACAAGCTATTTACGTAAAGCCTGCTCAAAATGATCCTGACGCACCGAATTCTCATGGTGAACGCTATGCTTCTGATTTCCAGATTAATATGCTACGTTGCATTTACTGTGGATATTGCGAAGAAGCTTGCCCTACCGGAGCTATCATCTTAAGTAGTGAATATGAATTTTCTGCTTATACGCGACAAGAGCTGATCTACACCAAAGACAAACTGACCGAGAAAAGTCCGGGTGATGCAGGCCGCGACCCTAATCGAGAAATTTAAGAGGAGAGCCGTTGATGGATTCAGTCCCCACAATGCAAATTATTCTTGGAATCATCCTCATTATCGCCTCCTTAGGGGTCATCCTGTCGAAAAAGCCGGTCTACTCATGCCTTCATTTTTTGTTGGCGCTTCTTGTTTTAGCAGGACTCTACCTCCAACTAAGCGCTGAATTTATAGCTGTCATGCAAGTGCTTATTTATGCCGGAGCTATCTTGGTAGCTTTTATGTTTGTCATGGTGCTTTTTCAAAATGCCCATCAAAAAATCATGTTGACTCATGGCAAAAGCACCCCTTTGTTAATTGGTGCTTTCGGCGGTTGTTTTGTACTCGCCCTCATTTATTTGGGGAAACAACTTTCTACCTCTACTTCGCAAGGGTCTAATCAGCTTTCAGATCAATTTGGCACTGCTCAATCTATTGGTAAAACTCTCTACGTCGAATACTTTTTCCCTTTCGAAGCAGTGATTTTACTATTCCTAATTGCTACGATTGGATCATTCTACATCGGAAAAAAGGAAGTATAAAAAAAGTGGACAATTTTTTTCTGGTTTTCGTCAGTTTTGCGATGTTTACAATCGGATTGATAGGCGTTTTAGCCATGCGCAATGTCCTAATATTTTTCCTATCACTCGAACTGATGCTAAACGCTGCAAATCTTCTCTTTGTCTTCTTTGCTAACCGCTGGGATAATCAAACGGGTTTGATATGGGTCTTCTTTGTTCTGGTCGTAGCTGCTGCTGAAGCAGCGGTAGGATTTGCTCTCATTATCAACTTATTCCGTACTAAGCAAGCTGTAGATATTGACAGTTACAATGAACTTAAGGGATGATCTATGTCGTTTGTACCTTGGATAGCTCTATTTTTGCCATTAGTTAGCTTTATCGTTCAGCTTTTGGCTTACCCTATTTTGACACGCCGGCAAACCGCCTGGATTGCATGTAGCTCTCTTGTCGTTTCATTTTTGCTCTTTGTCGTGATCCTGCTAGGTTACCTGCAAAACGACTTGATTGCAATGGACCTCTCCTTATTCAAATGGATTCCGATTGACAGCATCAATGCAAATTTTGGCATACGCATCGATGCACTATCTTTGGTTATGGCCTTAATCATCACTGGAATTGGGTCACTGATTCATATCTATTCCGTTGGCTATATGGACCATGAAGAGGATTATGTTCGCTATTTTGCATGCTTAAATCTCTTTATCTTTGCCATGCTTGTTCTTGTTTTGGCTGATAACCTTCTGCTTCTTTTTGTAGGCTGGGAAGGTGTGGGATTAGCTTCATACCTACTAATTGGATATGACTACTACCGGCCTAAAGCTGCAGTTGCGGCTGTAAAAGCTTTTGTGGTCAATCGCGTTGGGGACTTTGGTCTTCTACTTGGATTACTTCTGACTTTTCACACTTTTGGCACATCGGATATGATGGACATCACTCAGCAGTTAAACGGATTTAGACTCGGTGATCCCCTCATTACAACTATTGCACTGCTCTACTTCTTCGGGGCTTGCGGTAAGTCAGCTCAGATTCCGTTACACGTTTGGTTGGCAGATGCTATGGAAGGTCCGACACCTGTTTCAGCCCTCATCCACGCTGCGACGATGGTCACCGCCGGAGTTTACCTTGTTGTGCGTATGGATGCCCTTTTTATCCTATCACCACTTGCGTTGCAAGTGATTGGCACTATCGGTGCAACAACAGCATTATTTGCTGCTCTTTGCGCCATCGGGCAAACAGACCTTAAACGTGTCCTCGCGTATTCGACTGTCAGTCAGCTGGGGTATATGTTTATGGCTTGCGGAGCCAAAGCGTTCTACGCCGCGATGTTTCATTTGACAATGCATGCTTTTATAAAAGCGCTCCTCTTTCTTTCAGCCGGCAACGTGGTTCACGTTTTAAACGGCTTGACAGATATGCGAAAAATGGGCGGATTGGCAAAAAAGCTTCCCGTCACTAATTATTTCTTTTTATTCGGAGTCCTCGCTTTGTCGGGAGTCCCCCCCTTTGCGGCATTTTTCAGTAAGGAGCTTATTCTAGCACAAGAGCATCTTTCAGGCTTTGACGCGCTATTTTACATGGGCCTTTTCACCTCAGTTTTGACAGCTTTTTACTTGACTCGGGCTTATTGCTTAACCTTTACAGGGACTTCTCGCCTTCCAACGGCTTTAGAAAATTCCACAGAACCGATTCATGATGCTCCAAAAATCATGCTGATTCCGACTTCTGTTTTATTATTTTTCTCATTATTTGGTGGAGCACTAGGTTTTTCAGCTTCAGGAATTCCCCCCTTACTATCTTTTTTAAAAGAAATTGGAATTACTCCTTCAGAATATGAACTCAGCACGCATTTTGCTTTTACAGCGGAACTCAATATGGCTGTGATCGGAGCTTTCCTCGGGATTGGACTCGCAGTATTTCTTTATGTCTTTTATTCTAAGCAAGAAAATCCAATACACCTTTTCAAAAGAGCTTTTTACATTGATGAAATCTACACCATGTTTATTGTCCAACCCCTTAAAAAGCTTTCTTACGCAATTACATCACGAGTTGAACCTGAAATATTTACTGGAAGCATGCAGCAGATTACAAAGGCAACAACATCCCTTGCTGGTTTCTTTCAGGAAATGCAAAGCGGACAAATCCGCTCCTATGTCGCTTGGATGGCTGCTACCGCCGCATTTTTAGTCACCTACATTCTTGCTATGCAAGTTAATTAAGGACTAAATTTATTTACGCTTGAGTTCTAAGGAGTTTGTCGTGCCTAACCTATTGTTACTTATCATCCTGCCATTTGTTGCTGCGATTATCGCTATGGCTATTGGAAGCTCAAGTTCCCCTCTGTCGATCACGAATAAACAAAGGGTGTATCTTGTTTTGAGTTTCCTTCCCTTAGGAATATTGCTATTGGGATATAATCACTGGAACGGTAGTGAAATTAATTTCCCTTGGATTTCTGCTCTTGAGATAAATTTCCATTTGCATATTGATTCCATATCCCTATTATTTGTCACACTGACTGCCCTCATCATTCCCGTAGCGATATATGTTGGGCCAACTGATGCGCGCTCATCCCCTTTCTATTTTCTGACATTCTTACTGCAAGGCTTTCTATTTATACTATTCACTACGCGCGATCTGGTTTTGTTCACCATCTCTTGGGAAGCCATCTTACTTCCACTCTACTTCATCATCACTCTTAAAGGTGGTGAAAATCGACAAAAAGCAGCCTTGCAATTTTTGGTCTACATGATCGCAGGTTCAGCGCTACTTGTTGCCGCGGTATTGGGACTTTACATCACTTCACCTGAACCGACATTCAATTTCGATAAGTTAGCCCTTTATGCAGCTCAAAACACTTATGCGCCGGTCTTTTTTGCTATTTTTATGCTAGCTTTTGCTGTGAAAACTCCGCTATTCCCTTTTCATGGTTGGCTGCCTGATACTTACATGCGCGCCCCTTTTGCCGGAACAATTCTACTTTCTGCACTGCTCTCCAAAGCGGGCATTTATGGAATCGCTAGAATCGGATACGAATTTTTCCCCACTCTCATCACACAATATAGCCCTGTTTTACTATCACTAGCCATTGTGGGCGCTCTTTACGGAGCCATCGCAGCTTGGACCCAAAATGACTTTAAACGTCTAATCGCCTATTCCAGCTTCTCGCACGTCAATTTCATTTTGGCCGGATTATTTATCTCCACTGAAATGTCATTGCAAGGTGCTGTTTTGCAGGCCTTCAACCATGGAATTACAATTACAGCATTATTTTTAGTCGCCTATTGGTTGAAACAACGCGTGGGGACAACATCGATCGATACTGTTGGAGGCGCTGCGAAATCATACACCCGACTTTTTTGGCTGACTTTATTTTTCGTTTTTGCTTCTATAGCTTTACCAAGTACCAGCAACTTTGTCGGAGAATTCATTATTCTCTTAGCTTTGTTTAAGAAAAACGCCTGGCTAGCTGCACTACTAACTTTAACAGTAATTCTTTCAGCAATGTACATGTTAAGATGGATGGAAAAAGTTTATTTTGGGGAATCCAGAGGGCTCGATCAAGAATCTTCATCCTTGTCAAAAGATCTTGGTCTCAAAGAATTGGCCGTTGCCTTGCCGCTTGCTGCCATCATTTTAGGGATTGGAATTTTCCCGGGCCCCGTTTTAAATGAGCTTAAACCGACTGTCGAAAAATTAACCGCTTTGCCAACGTTTCTCGCAAAGGAGACTCTGTGAATTCTATTATCAATCTTACCGATATCCTCGCCATCAGCCCGTTACTTCTATTATTAGGCGGAGGGTTACTCTTAATTTTATTGGAAAGCTTCTTCCCTGCCACCGCAAAAAAAATTGCATCAATAGTCACACTCACGACTTTAGGACTAGCTCTTTTAGCAGCTTTCATGGCACCGGTGGATCACAATCCTTATTTTACGCGTTGGCTCTACTTTGACCCCTTAGCACGATTTTTTTCGCTATTATTCATCAGTGTTGGAATTGCCACGACGTTGCTTTCTGTACCATTTTTTAAAGAATTCGATGCCTCCCCTAGCGAATACTTTTTTCTAATGCTCTCAGCACTTTTTGGATTGATATTGATAGGGAGTGCTGCAGATTTCCTGACTTTATTTCTAGGCTTAGAAACACTTTCGATAGCTCTCTACATTTTGTGTGGATACATCAAACATTGGACACGTTCTCGGGAGGCCTCAACTAAATATTTCCTGATGGGAGCTTTAGCTGCTTCCTTCCTATTGTATGGCATTGCTTTACTGTACGGTGCTACAGGAACGACGCGTTTTTCAGAATTACTCCCTAGCTATCAAGCTCTCGCATCGACTTCTGACAAGGCGCTATTTTTTGGTGGAATTGCTTTTATTACTTTAGGACTAGCTTTCAAAGCTGCCATTGTTCCACTTCACTTATGGGCGCCTGACGTATATGACGGGGCACCCACCCCAGTAACAGCTTTCATGGCAGTAGCAACAAAAATCGGAGCTTTCGCAGCATTCATTCGTGTATTCATGTTGGCTATTCCGGACTTCAATCCTATCTGGAATCAAAGCATTGCCATGCTTGCCTATCCGACCCTCATCTACGCAAATTACGTTGCGTTACGTCAGACACAGCTTCGCAGATTTTTTGCTTATTCCGGGATTTCACATGCTGGATTTTTACTTATTCCGCTTGCAGTCGGCGGAGAAAACGCTTTAACAGCACTTTTATTTTATTTTGTTATTTATGCATTAGCTACCCTTGGATGCTTTGCTGTGCTGGCGTTTCTCGATAAGAAAGAAGAAGGGGTGATGTTTAGTGACTTAAATGGGCTATATAGTAGATCACCACTATTAGCTTTAATTTTCTCTTTTGGTTTGCTTACGCTTGCCGGCATACCGCCTACAGCAGGGTTTATTGCTAAATTCTACGTTTTCAAAGTAGCCTTTGAAGCAGGTTTTTATGGCTTAGTGGTTGCTGGGCTATTGACGACTATCCTTTCAGCCTTCTACTATTTGCGTTTGATTGGGCTAATGTTTAGCAAGGAACACATGACTGATGAAGCATCACCAGAACATTCATTTCCGGCGATGAGCGTAGCTGCCTTTTGTTTAGTGGCCCTTGTGGCTTTATCCGTGTATCCGGAGCCGATTCTTGCATTGCTAGGTCAAATTACGTGAGCATGTAGCACATTATTCACCTTGCATTAACTTTTTAAAGCAAATTTAGCAATTTCAAGGTAAGCATCTAGTTGAAGAATGGGGTCTTCTATGCTATTAGCAATTTCTTTAGCAGCGATAAGAGTATGTTGGTGAGCTTCAGCTTTGATAATTTCTCGTAAAGCTAATTGTCGATAATGATGGTCTTCTATCTTTTTTAGTGTTTGTTTCGCTTGGCTTAGGCAATTTAAGGCTTCCGCTTTTAAAATTTGAAATAAAATATCGCATCTGTTTGGCGATATTTTAGATTGGTATGGTAACATTGAGGAGTTGTTAATGTTTTCTGCCAAACGTTTTGCTAAGCTAAAATCATGTTTAGGATCTACTTTTGCAATTTCAATGAAAGCTTGCACCCGAATATAAAGATCTTTTATTTCTAATGCTGTTTGCACTGCATTTGCTAAGTCATATTGAACTTCAACTTTTACAATTTCCAAAAATCCAAACTTTTGATTATCATCATGCAGATTTTTTACCTCCTCTTTAGCCATATTCATATCATGATTAATATCAATTGATGCAATCCTTAAAAAAAATTCTATTTTATTATACAGTGCTCTAGGAATTTCATGTGTGTGAAATATAGCTTGAGTCAAATCATGCTCATGCTCAGGATCAGCTTTTGCTATTTCAATATATGCTTCTGTTTTACTCACAGGATCTTCTATATGAGCGGTCTCACGGGCTAGGTTTAAATCATGCAGAACTTCCACTTTAACTATCTCTAAAAGGGCTAGAGATTTAAATTTAGAATCCTGAATACTTTGAGTAAACTTCTTAGCGTTTGCTAAATCATAAAAAGCTTCAACTTTAACAATTTCGTAAAAACTTTGTGATTGGCATTCGACATTTTGAATATCTTGAGCTATTTTTTTTACTTGACTTAAATCATGCTCAGGATCAACTTTAGCCACTTCTAATAAACATATTATTTGACAGAAGAAATTATTCAAAAGAATATTTGGTCTATGAACAGCCGTTGCTTTTGCTCTTTCTAGATCAATTTGACATTCAACTTTTACAATTTCTAATTGAGCTAAAGATTTAATGAAGAACTGATCACTTAGGAATGACAAAGCTTCCTTTGCACGCTTTAAGCAAAAATGAGGCTCTTTTTTCGCAATTTTGACAGAAGCATAAACAATATTTGAAGCGTCATGGGTGTTTTGCAAAGTCTTTTTAGCTTCAATTAAATTATGACAGACTTCAACAGCGATGATTTTTTTAAAAGCGTCTGATTTTTTTTTTCTATCTTTAATTTCAAGGGCAATATTTTTAGCCCGAGCTAAACATGTTGCTATAAAAATATTATTTTGGATTATGACATCGTTTCTAACTAGCTGATGCCAAGACATGTTAAGTTCCATAATCCGAGCTATTTTGGCTACAGAAAGATTCTTCAGCATAAATTTTACGACATCAATAGGTATTGGAGTTCCAAACTTAGGTAATAGTTTTTCCTCAGCGACCAAATCTTTATTATTTGGTTTAGGTAGATCTGTTTGAAGGATGGCCAATCGTTTAACCTCTCTACCTGTAAACAAATTTCGGACATTTTTAAACATTAAGCTTATTCCGCAAGAAAAGATTACAGCAAAAACTCCTAATGCGAACTTACCAATGGTCATTGAGTATATTTCTCTTTTCTCTAAAAGAATGTAAGTTTTTCCATTGGATTTAACCAATTTATTTTTTGAGCTAAATTTTTTACATTCTGACCATGAACTAAGCTTAGAAAGTTCCAATTGAAAGTGAATGTCATCATTTATCGGTTCAAAATGAGGCATGGGCAGTCCTTTATAAAATCTTATTAATAAAATAATATGACGAGCTTAGAAAAAAAGAAAATGATTTCTTGGTAAAATTATACTAGCAATTAAGTTAGTTTAATTCAAATCAATTCCTACGCTTTTTTATAGTTTATTTTATAATCCTTGAGTCTTATGTACAGTCATCTTTGTCAGCTGATTCATCAATTCGGGAAGTTGGGTCAGCTGGTTGTTGACAAGATTGAGTTTTTCTAGTAAACTTTCGATGAACCTCGTTAGGTTCATAAAAATTATGAAAAATGAAAACAGTGCAATTTGAAAATCAAAGTTAAAATAGATCTGATTAGGAATTAAAGTAAAAGTGAGCTATCAAGATTATTCAGGTGGATCCGGAG
>JACDDG010000060.1 GCA_013817115.1 Parachlamydiaceae bacterium
ATCAAAAACAGCCCCATATTATAATATTGGGTCGTTTTTGATCGCTTAATCCCGGGGCTTTCTCAAAGCCAAAAATCCAACATTTGGACGCACTTCGGTATAAACCTTGTTTAGAATATTCTATCCAAAGTTCTAGACTATGACCAGAAGAAAAATTGGGTTGTTTCAAGATAATGGGGAGGAAGCCTTCTCTCTCTCTCATGCATCTTAATAAACTTTCCCACAATTAGTTTGGATAAAATAATCGATTACCGTAATCGTTTACGTGTCCTAAAAATTATAAATGAAATTATATTCATAAAAAGACACCAAAATATCAAGCCTCTAACACCTGCTCTTGGGTCCAGGTGAAAAATTAGCATCAAAAATCATCAAGGAAGGATAAAATATAAATAAAATTATATATACATGCTTGACATTGAATTCTATTTAAGTATAAAACTTTCTGATCTTTTATTTAAACACATTAATGAGATATAAATGAACATTAATGGCATAAATCAACAACCATTCAATAGAGTCGATGCTTACCTCGAAATCGCTCGAATTGTTGCACAGGATAACAATCATAACCTCAACCAGGCCATAGCACTCGCACAAAGAATTGCTTGCCGGAGTTGCACAAGCTATTGCTCAAGAGCTCCATCTCGACCCTGAACGAGAACTCGCGCTAAGATATCTGGCCCAACAAATTCCCATACCAGCCCCACAAGAATAATTGGCCATCGTTTATACCGAAGTGCGTCCAAATTTGAACGCACTTCGGTATATGAGTAAAATTCCTATTATCTTACGGCAGCAGCCTGAAGATCGATTAAGATGGGCATATTATATAGATTCATATGGCACCATCTCACACAACAATTTAGATATATTTTATCTTTATTATCCTCATTCCTTTTTCTACCATTTTTTTCTTCAACTTAAAAAACTAGATAAAGTATTTATTTCAAAAAATCCGAGAAACACAAAAAGCAGAATGGCCTTAGAAGTATGTCTAATTTGCTTTATTTTTATATTCATCTATGATAGCATTTCTTTGTAATTCCTATTCATAACAAATCAAATTTAAATCGAGAGACAAGCTCATCATGCTCACTTGCGAATTGGAAAATCACCTCCAGACACACTGTAAACAGAATATCCGACTAACGATCAATGATAACAGATCGACCATGCTGAGCGTGCGTTGGGAAGAAAGTTGCACCAAAATTTCTTTACATCGCATTTTTCTTTTAGCTCCAAAAAATGTTATTTTAGCTCTTGCTGATTCCATTCTTGAAAAGCAAACGACAGTCGCCTCTACAGTTAAAGCTTTTATTCAAGAAAGCCTTGAAGGTATCGATTACTCAAGTAAAATCGACCCATTGGATTTATCCCATCAGGGTGAAATCCATAACTTAAAAATTTTCTACGACGAACTTAATGGTGAATATTTTAACAATGTATTAAATCTTCAAATCAGTTGGTTCGGCGATTCAAATAACCGTAACAAAAGCAAAGTTTCCTTTGGTCTTTATCATGATGCGCTTAGACTTATTAAAATTAATCGCATAATGGATACTCCGACATTTCCCAGTTATGTTGTTCGCTTTATCATTTATCATGAAATGCTTCACTTCATCTGCCCGCCATTCGTTGATGAAAAAGGAATTCATCGCATTCACCATCGAGAATTCAAAGCTCGCGAAAAAGAATTTAAAGAGTTCTCTCTTGCCAAAAAATGGATTCAACAACATCGTCATAATCTTTTTATTCCGCAAGTGGCTTAAATATTGCATAACTAATAAAATGCAGTTTGTAAAAACTTAATAATATTTTTTTATATCTTGAAATTATGATTTATGTGATAAGTAAATAAATGGAGGGAAACATGGATAGCAAGAAAATTTTTGGTGTTTCAACAAATACAAATATTCCAAGTTGTTTTGAAAATACTAAAAGTATTGGTGTTTCAAGTTACTACGTAACTTCGATTGAATTAGCTGGAGGAATTCCCCTACTATTGCCGCCGGTTAAAGATAACTCCGATATTGAAAAACAGCTGGGATTAATTGATGTGCTCATTATGTCCGGGGGAAATGATGTTGACCCTGTGCTATACGGTGAAAAACACTCAGAACTTCTTGAGGAGACTTGCCCTAACCGTGACCGCTACGAATTAGAGCTTCTGAAGATGGCCCACAAGAAAGGAATTCCGATTTTTGGCATTTGCCGAGGACTTCAACTTATCAATGTTGCTTTTGGTGGTTCACTTTACCAGGACATTTCTCAATTCCCAGAGGAGACAATTGACCACAACCAACAAGGAGTTGGTGACACCCCTTTCCATCCAGTTAAAATTGAAGACGGAACTCTTTTAGCGCAAATAGTTGGAAAAAATTCCTTGGCAACTAATAGCTTTCACCATCAAGCGATTAAGAAACTTTCGCCTGATTTTAAAGTGAATGCACGGACAGAAGATGGCTTAATCGAAGGAATAGAATCCAAAGAGGGTTCACCTGTTTTGGCTGTTCAATGGCATCCTGAGATCATGGCAGGAACAGATTTTTTCAATCTCAAATTATTTCAATTCTTCGTAAATCTTTAATAAGAAGTATTGAAATAATTTGAGATCAGACAGGTTTATTACAATTGTTACCAGAAATTTAAATGCTTTCTTGGTCTTCTTCGCTAACGTTACCGACATCTTCTTCAATAGACAGAGACTTAGGAATGATTACATGCTCATGCTCATGCTCAACTTCGCAATTTGCTTTCTCACCCATAGCCATTTTAACAATTGGAAGTTCCAAATCTTCTTTGCCAAGTCTTTCAAAAACAATTTATTAAATAGACTCTATCTTCAGTAACAGATTCATAATTTTTTTCAATAAATTCAATGATTTGTTTAATGTCATTACTACTACCTGCAATTTCAATAACTTCTTTTAATGTTGAAGCCTTTCTGTCGAAAGGCTCAATACCCTTATAATAAAGATGTTGAGTGGAAGGTAAAAGATATTTAACCAAAAACCCAGTGCCGGTGGCTGCTAGCGTAAGAGCAGATGGGCCTACAACATTTCTAAATAGTCTGTTGCCTTCATTTTCAGGATAAACATGAGTGACTAGTTTATCACTTACTAAATATGTTCCTGATAATATTAGGCCTTTAATTGATGTGCTAAAGATAGTTGTTAGAATTTCTTTCGTTGCAAGAGCAGTCACTAGCATACGAACTTCTTTTTCTTTGCCTTTAATCTTATTAGATGTGTAATCCTTAACACGATTTAATGTAAAAGAATAGACCTCCTACAATTGCAGATGTTCCAGCTATCCGCACACCCTACTACAATTTTTCCTGTAGAAGAGATTGCCGATGCGCTAAAGGCAAAAGCGCTAGAGAAATAGTTCGATGAAACATTTAACGTAGGATCACTGTTCTTGCTCTTTCTCCTTTATTTCAATAGGACTTTTATCATGTAGTTCAGCATCTTGATCTTGTATGATAAGTTCAGCATTTTTTTCTAAATTCTGATCCTTAAATTCAATTAGAAGTTCAGATTTTGGCGCAGACTGTTTCATTCCTTCCCGATAAATTTGACGACCACGCTCAATTCCATCTCGCGTAAGAGATTGAAAAATTTCCTCATCCACGGCAATAATTACTTTATCAGAAAGATCACGTAAATTTTTAGGGATTTGCAAAAGATGCTCAGCATCTTTAGAAAAAACATAAATCACTCTTGCAGTTCCTATTGAACAAGCATCTGCAAAATGTAAAACTTGAAAATTTGTTGGACGCCTTTCTGCCCAATAATTTGAATAACTTTTTATTTTCTGAACTATAGATGTTAGCTGTTCAGTAGAAATAGGATCGACAGCTTGTGGAATTGATGAAATAATTTTCATCGAATTTTCAGCTAAATAACGAAATCGAATCTATAAAGCTTTTCAGTTAACTTATTATAACTTGTTAAATTTAAAGCAATACTAAAAATAAGATTATTCATTGAGTGCAACGCTTAATTATTTTTGAAAAAATAGTTTAATCGAGAAAATAACATTACAAAATTTAAAAAAAACAATCAAAAATTGTTTGCAAGTGTTTCGAGGATAAGAGTTCAATTAAATTTAAGTGCGAAAAATGCCACACACATTTTTTGTTTAGAATTTGGAATGCAATGAAAAAGAGGTTCCCCTGCCGGGGAACAATAGCTGTAAACTATACCCATAGCTGCGCTATCGCTTGCTATGGCCTACAAAATGATTTTCAGGTTATGTTTTTTGCTGCAAAACTTTTCTATTACTTAGCTAACAACGCTACCGGATGGCAACGCCTGAACACTCACTAGCTCCAGCGCTTTATCAAGACTGCCTGCTAACAACATGCCATTACTTTCGATTCCCATAAGCTTAGCGGGCTTTAAGTTGGCGATGACAACTACTTTCTTGCCGACAATCTCTTCGGGCTTATAGAACAAACTAATCCCCGAAAGAATCTGTCTTTTTTCGAATCCTAAATCAACTTGCAAAATAAGAAGCTTTTTACTTTTTGGAACCGCAGCAGCCTCAAGAATTGTGCCGACGCGCAAATCTAGTTTTTCAACAACATCGATCTCTATTTCCGGTTTTAGAGGGGCATAAACAATCGGCTCTTCAGATCTCTGTTCTGCCGCTAAGGCGTGCAACTTTTCAATTTCACATGCAATTTCTGCATCTTCTACACGACGAAAAAGTATTTCTGATTCGCCTAATTTTTGGTCTTGTGGTAGTGATCCTGTCATTGCAACCTCCCATGAAATTTTAGTTATATCTGATTCAAAACCTAGCATCTTCCAGATTTTTGCCGCACTTGTAGGTATAATAGGAAAAGAAACAAGCGCCATTGCCTTGATACATTCAAAACAGCAATAGAGCGTTGTCGCTAGCCGCTCTTGACTTTCCGGATCGCTTAGCTTGGCATCCTTCCAAGGTTGGCGTCCATCGAAATAGACATTTCCGTGCTGTGCCAACTCCATAATCATCTGAGAAGCTCTACGTAGCTTAAATTGCCTATAAGAATCCCCTATTTCCGTTACTATGCGATTAACTTCATCCAAAAAGTGCTGATCACTTTCTTTAAGCTGAGGAGATGGAATCAACCCTTTACACTGCTTATGAGCAAATACCATTACCCTGTTAACTAGATTACCATATTTTCCTAAAAGCTCGCTGTTGCAGCGCAACTGAAAATCTTTCCAAGTGAATTCGGAATCAGAGGTTTCCGGAGCATTAGCAGCAATGGCATAACGAATCTGATCAGCGGTATAACGCGTAAAGAAATCATTCAGCTCAATGTACCACCCTTCTGACTTGCTAAATTGACGCCCTTCCAGCTTATAAAATTCATTAGCCGGTAACTCGTCTACAAGCTTATAGGGCTGATTTTGCCCCATGATCATGGCCGGAAAAATAGCGGCATGGAAAGGAATGTTATCTTTGCCTATGAAATGAACTAACTTTGTCTCCGGATCACACCAGTAATCTTTCCAGCGTTCCTTTTCACCCAGATTCTGAGCCCATTCTTTAGTTGCTGAAATATACCCGATGGGGGCATCAAACCAAACATAAAGTACTTTTTCCTCAGTATCTGGCAAAGGAATAGGAACTCCCCATGTTGAATCGCGCGTAATTGAGCGAGAGTGCAAATCCGCGATATATCCTTTAATGAAATTAGCTACGTTAGGTTTCCAGCTTTTTGTTTCCAGCCACTCGCTTAATTTCTCTTTAAACATTTCAAGTTTTAAAAACCAATGCTGGGTAGGCTGTAAGACAAGTGGTGCATTCGTCAATTTGGAACGAGGTTCCTTCAAATCTGTGGCTTCATAACTAGCTCCACAACTGGTGCATTCGTCCCCTCTTGCATTTTGAAATCCACATTTCGGACAGGTTCCAACAACATAACGGTCTGCTAGAAAGCGATTGTCGGCGACAGAATAAAGCTGGTCTGTCACTTTTTCTTCAATAAAGCCATTATTTAAAAGATCAGTGAAAAATCCTTGAGTCGTCTCGGCGTGTCCAGGCCATGTTGTTCTAGAGTAGTGGTCGAAGGAAAAATTCAACTGAGAAAAAAAATCTTTAATCACTCCGTGAAACATATCTACTTGTTCCTGGGGCGTTCTCCCGGCAAGATCAGCGCTCATAGTTATTGCGATTCCATATTCATCCGAACCGCAGATGTAGAGTACATCGCTGTCCTTTTGCATGCGCATAAATCTTGCATAGCAATCCCCAGGCAAATAAGCACCGGCAATATGGCCAAAGTGTAGCGGGCCGTTCGCATACGGAAGTGCAGAGGTAATTAGTGTTTTCATGAGTCTTCCTCGGAGATAGGTGTAAAAAATGTTCTTTTAGGTGTCGGATGCTTCACAATTAGCACCTCCAGCTCTGTTTCCGGCACAATTTTCCACCCAAGTAAAACGTAATTATTAATATCAACATAAAGCGGACCCGGCTTTTTCATAGCGTATTTTGGCTCCACAGCACGAGGTAATGGGTTTTCGGAAGAAAACTCTGTCTGATAGCCGGATAAGTCGTGATGAATTTTCGTCAAATGCTCTTTTTGATCTACGGAAAGACTTCCCCAGGAAACGTAGTTTCCTGGTCGTCGTTTTTTCAAAAAGTCCCAATCGACATTGATAACGTCAAACCAATTAATACCATTTGGAAAAATACGTCCAGTCTCACGACACATCGCAGCCTTACGTAAATCAAACATGGGATTATTGGGATCACGCATTTGATATAAATAACGCAAAACACTTTCAGAGTAGAAGTAAGAAAGATCTGAACCACGGCGTAAAGGCATGCCACTATAAGGACTTAACGCCGTTGGCCTGCGACCATACCTCCAACTAAACCAAAAAATTCCAAATAATAGAAAAAAAGCCCCCAATATGGCAAAGCTAAAAAATACTACCTTTGTTGAGGATGTTTCAATCATCTTTATGTTCAATGTCGTATTCGAGCTGACTTATAGCTTGAGCAGCAACATTTTGATTTTCTCCATCAACCGGAGGTCGGTTTTCAGAACGGATGATCTCCCTGGCACACTTGATGGCAGAATTCACCAAATCAAATTGATTAGGAAAACACGCTTTTAACTTTTCACTTGTCAAATTACCCTTAGTGCCACCCATAATATCTCCTAATTTTTTTATCCCATTCTTCTACTTTTGCAAATCTACCGATTAGTTTCCCCTCTTCTCATAAATTTACCGGAGGCAATTTAAGGGAAGAGAGGTAAATCAGCCACCAATCATTACCCGGTGTTCCTCAGCGATAAAGACACTTCTAAACGCCTCGTAAGCAATTTTTAAATCATCATTAATGATAATATAATCGTAATATTTTACTGCACGAAGCTCATCTTCAGCAAGTTCTAGGCGCGCTTCAATTATTTCTAGTGACTCTGTTCCTCGCACTTCCAAACGTCGCTTTAACTCAATTACTGATGGAGGACGCACAAAAATTGCCACAGCAGGAAATTTTTTACGCAGTAATGCGGCTCCCTGAGTATCTATAACCAATACTACATGCTTACCTAAATCCAATTGGGATTCTATCCATTTCCGAGAAGTTCCATAATGATTGCCATATAAAAGTACATGCTCCAGAAAATCCCCGGCGGCAATTTTCTCCTCAAATTCAGAGACACTCAGAAAATGATAATCGCTTCCATTAACTTCATCTCCACGTGGCTGACGGGTCGTATAGGAGATATTAGCCACAACGCAAGGAAATTCGGTTGTTAACATTTGTACTAGAGTCGTCTTTCCAGTACCCGCTGGAGCACTTACAATAAAAGCAAGGCCTCTATTTGTATTTCCTAAAAGCTTAAGTGCCATCGTTATTCAACATTTTGGATTTGTTCTCGGATACGATCTAGTGCAGTTTTAACTGTAATTACATGTTGAGAGATCTTTAACTCAGAACTTTTCGATCCGATTGTATTGATCTCTCGGTTCATCTCTTGCACAATAAAATCCAACGTTTTACCTACCCGCACTTCTGTATCATCGATAAGGTTGCGAAATTGATCCAGATGAGATTTTAAGCGCGCAAGTTCTTCTGAAATATCGGCTTTTTCAGTGTAAATACAGATCTCGCGCAAGATCCGTTCTTCATTTTCCAAGCAACCAGGTACTGCTTCCTCAAGACGCTCTCGCAACTTATTATGGAGACGTTTTACCGTCTCAGGGGCAATCAATTCAATTTCCTTAATAACCGTATGGATAATCTCAAGATGCTCAGAGATATCTTCCCATAAAGCCATTCCTTCGACATCTTTCATAATTATAAGTTGCTCTAACGCTTGATGAAAAAGTTGATGCAGCACATCGCGCAGCTCTTCCTTTATACTTACATCGCTTTCTTGAAGAATGATTTGTTCCACATCTGCAAGCATTTCAAGTTTGAAGCCATTCTCTTTCGGAAGTTCTAAATCTTGAGAAATCGCATCCCAGGCATCCTTCAGTTGACGTGCTAGCACTAAATTAGGCTTCATGCTGACAACAGATGCCTTGGTAAGCTGTACGAACAACTTAACATTTAGGGCACCCCGTGAAACCGCAGCTGCAATCCACTTTTTTAAATCTACGTCAAAGCTCAGTAGTTCAGCTGGACAGTGGCAAATAATTTCAAGATGGCGTCGATTCACAGATGAAAGTTCAACAACAAAATGTCCCAAAGGCACGGAAAGCGCAGCGCGCCCATAAGCAGTCATACTTCTTAGCATTTTGCCCTACGGTTAAACTTGGAGTAAGTGAAGTTATATTTCCTTTTCCATCGGAAAAAGAGGAAATGTAACGTCACTTACACCAACAAATTTTTCAAAATCTGTATTCTCTTTTACAATTTACGTTATATTGAGGTTTGCTTTTTTTCCCTCAATATTCAGGGAAACTTCTTTAAAAGTCAATTGGCTTTTACTTCTACCTATGCAACACTGGATGAAGGCTGTCGCGAACTCGATCCCCAAATACATAACCCAGACGTTTAAGACCGTGCCAATTTGGATCTTTTTCATTAGCAACATAGAGCGTTGTTTTTTCCGCATAGACAATTAGCAGGAATTTCTGTCCTTCGCGCTTAGATAATTCGGAAAAATTTATATTTGCTTGGGAGGTAAAATAAGTGATATGACCCGACTCAACAGGAAATAGAGAATTAGGTAATCGCTCAATAGGTTCCTTTACAGAATTTAAGCAAATGATCAAACCGCACAGTGTCCCTCGAATACAGCTTATTTCTTCTAGATTTGTTTGCTGGGTTAAAAGCAAAGTACGAGCTCCTAGAAGTTCATCTTTTGTGCTTTGAGGAGAATCCTTAAGGGGTCCTCCAAGCAGAAATTGATCATAGCCTAATCTAATAAATCGTTTTCTCATAAGTTCAGAGGCGATACCAACCAACTGCTTATCCCAAACAACTCTTTTGACGACATCATTTTTACGCCATAGATCGCGGCCATCCAAAAAAAGTTCGTCGGGTAAAGGCTGCGCCTTCCATTGGCCGTATTCTGCCATTGAAATTTCCAATGTTTTGTCGAGAATCAGCTGAAGTTGAAGGATCTGATCCATTGGGATCACCCCTTCTAGCTCTATAAATTGTTGCTTATCAAAATGTAAATGATGTTCATTAGCGATGGCAAACTTTTTCATGATACTTCTTTTTTTTCTTAACTGTATGGTGATAATAGTATAGCAAAAGTAGGAATTTATATCTACTGTTAAAGATTAGATAAAATTCTTTCATTATAAAGATGAAAATTGCCATGGAAAATCGAGATAGAATTTGCTATTATAGAATCCGATATTAAGGGGGAGGGGCAAAAATGTTTTGCACTCCAAAACCCTTTTGTAGCTTACAGCTAAGGCATAGCCTCACTCGCATCAAGTACCGATTGTCCTAACAATTGTGGTTGCGCACTTAGGGGGCTTCTGGCGCCCCTACCGGGGCGCACGTTTTGTAATGACCCAAACCCCGGGTTCCGCTATCGCTGCACCCGGGGCTATTAACAGTTCCCCCTACCGGGGGATAGAACATCGTTAATATAC
>JACDDG010000447.1 GCA_013817115.1 Parachlamydiaceae bacterium
GCTGTAAGCTTTCCACACGTTGCTTGATTCGAGCGGTAGAGCCTTCGCTGTGGACTTAAAAAAAATCTTTAGGCCAATGTTTTAGACGCATAACTTTTCAAAAAAAAATTGATTTAAAAGTATGATCGGCATGACGGTGCTACATTTTTTGCTACGTTTTTGGGTTACTAGTATCTCGATCGTGGCTTGGATTCCTACGTCAGCTACGTTGACACACAACACCCAATGACGTGCTACATTTTTTCTATGTTTTAGGCACACTAACGTCTGGTTGAGGCTTAAAAAAAACGGGCGACCTTAAGGTCGCCCGTTTTTACAAAAGATTAAGATAAATCTTAAACTTATGCTGCTGCAGCTGTATTTCCCCAACCTGTTAGCATTTTAAATGCCTTAACGCACAGATCAACAGGATTAAGAGAAACTTTGTCAGATTCTGTCTTAGCAATAAAAGTATTGTGGATACCTACACCTATTTCAGCAACTGTCAAAGCGCTTAAAACTGCAAGCCCAACGCTAGCAGCTGTTCCAGCTGAAACACCGCCAATAAGCGCGGTATTAACAGCCTTAGAAGCAGCCCATTCAGCACCTCTCGCAGCCAAATATTGCATTGGTTTAGTCGCAGCCGCTGTCGGCCCAACATAATTTAGTATGTTTGCATACTTCGCAATTCCTACGCTGTGATGCAATATGGCGGCTCCGAGACCCCATGCATTGACGGCATTAGCCGTTGCTACTGCTGCACCAATAATCGCACCTTCTGCATTAAAGGTAACTGCATCTGCATTTTTCTCTTGAGTTGGATCAATAACCACTAATTCATGATTACTCTTTAGATCTTCACTTTCTGCAACACTTTCTGCAAGAGTTGTAAATGCTTCAGCTGTTACTGCTGAATTTATAGGAGCAGCACCCGCATCCACAGATTCCTTAACGGGGTGAAAAGTCACCGCCCTTTTTTCCAGAGGCATAACGTTGTCTGCCTGGATATTCATTCTTGATGAAATTAATTCCATAATGACCTCACATATTATTTAACACACTTATTGACCTTACATATTTAAAAAGAAAGGTCAAATTTAAGATTCACTTCGCTGTTTAAACATTGATTATATCTAAACCCGATTTTCTTGTCTACCAATTTATAAAAAAATCTGATTTGTTTTTTTAAAAGAGAAGACAAGTTAATTTTTTAAATTTATTTTTTCTCTGATTCTGATTTCGTTATTTGAGAACTTATAAACTCAATGGCTGAATCTTTAAGATCAATAGAAACCATTTCTTCTGGCGTCTTAGCCACAAAAGAGTTGTATATTCCTGCTGCAACTTTTGATCCAATAACCTTCACTCCTAAACCAAGTACAGTATTAGCTACCACTACACCAGGAAGGCCTAATAGTGGAATCTGAGTTGCTACTGCCAACCCTGCTGCATTTCCAGCGAAATTTGCCATAACATATTGAGTGCTAAGTGCAAACCATGAATTGCCCAAAACAACTGGAGCGTTAGTATATGCCACCATGCCCAATGTAGTTTCCACACTTAAAGCTCCTAATCCTGAAACAGCCGCACCCATACCCAAAAAACTAGCTATTTTGTTTATAACACTTAAAACATAACCTTTTTGGTCGAGCTCTTCCTTAATTTCAATGATTGATTTATCTTTTTGATCAAAACTTTCTTCAGAACTTTCTTCCGAAGGGAAAGTTACTATTGGCTCTTGCTCTTTAACTATACTGCGATTAAAAAGTTCATTGACCTTAGCATCGCTATCCTCCGTTTTGCTCTGCAACAAAGCCAGGGCTTTTTCTGCACCTAAAGCTCCCACACCAGAAGCAGCAACAGCGACACCAAAAAAATTAGCTATTTTGTTAATAACACTTACAACATAGCTTTTTTGTTCATTATTCTCTTTAATTTCAATAATTGACTTATCTTCTAAAGTAGAAATTTCTTTATCTTCTTCGATGAAAAGGAAAATTTTTTCATTCATATTGCAAAGCGTGCAAAGCTTAGGATGCTTCTTTTCAATAGAAAATAATTCATCTAATGGATTATTATTTACTTTTTCAATTACAATATCGTAAGGGATGTAGTTAACACCATTAAACTTATAAGGGCCTGTAGCATACTCCATAAAAAAAACCTTTGTTAATTAATATAAAAAATTAAGACGCGTAATATTCAACTTTAAGAGATCTTAAATTTAATGTCAATAAATAAAAGCAAAAAAATCAAAAGGGAGCTCGTTAATTAAATTAATTAATATATATTAATATACACAAATAAGAAATGCTGATCCTATCAAAACATTAAGTTGACGCCCCACCGATAAAAATAGCATACCAAAATCTAAGATTGATATAGGATTACATAACATGCTACATTCATTTCAGGACCTAGCATACCGAAGTGCGTCCAAATTTTGGATTTTTGGCTTTGAGAAAGCCCCGCGATTAAGCGATCAAAAATGACCCAATATTATAATATGGGG
>JACDDG010000061.1:0-6361 GCA_013817115.1 Parachlamydiaceae bacterium
CAGAAGCTATCAAAGGTACTCCCCGTTTATTAGAGACATGTCAACAAATCACTCTTCAAACAATAGCCATTTAATCTACTTCATTTAGATGCCACCGGCAAAGGAGGGGTATCTGAACTGTTACGAAATAAGAACATATTTGTTGACCCAAGCTAGCCGAATGAATCGTGATCAGAACTTTAAATTAGAATCTTTTGTAACATAGAAGAATTTAAAAAAATTAATGACACCAACTTTAAGGACAACTCTCGATATCAACTTCACTACAATTAATTTTGACCTAGTAATTAAAGACAAGAATAAGCTTATAGATTTGTTTCAAGCAACAGAAGTCTATAAAACATCTGAAGCTAATAAATTTATTGAAAACAACAAACCACTGATAAATAATTTTTTACTCTTATTTAAAAAAGTTTACGTAGAGGCTCAAAATAAGGCGACGTCAAATGCGGGAGATGACGATTATCACTATCTTGAGATGGTAGCAGAGGATAATGGCATCAATAAAAGTGTTATGCGAAATTTCACAAACGACATAAATAGAGCAATTGAAAATCCAATAAAATTTGTTGAGGCCTATAAAAATAATAATAATAATTTGTTTTACAGAAATAAATAAACATCAAGAAGTTAGTTTGGACAAAATCCTTTAATACAAGTCTTCTCTCTTCTAGCTGGTGCTTCGCACCAGTCAGGGGAAACAGACTATAATGTCCTCGGCGCGATTCGAACGCGCGACCTGTTGCTTAGGAGGCAACCGCTCTATCCTACTGAGCTACGAGAACTAAATTTACCCTAGTACTAGTGGACAAAGGTGACTCCGCGTCCACCTTGTCCATAAACATTACGCAGTTAGTGCTGTTCGCGCTTATCATAACTATCGATGACTTGTTGTTGCTCGAACAACAAATCCTGATGTTTTGCTAAGGCTACTTGTGCCTTCTCAAGCTCTGATTCAATTTTCTTAGACTCTTCCATAACGACCAAATGATTTTCGATAATTCCCTTAGCATCCGATAGTGCAGTATGTAATCTATCAGCATCCACAATCTGAGCATTCAATGTTACTTCTAAAGCGGCTACATGCTTTTGCTTTTCCTCGAGTGCTTCAATTAAAACCAATTGCTTTGACTTCTCAACATCTAATCTTTTTTCAAGAAAAGTAACCTCTTCTTTTATTTCATTCAGAGCTGAAGAATTGTCGTTTATGTACTTTTGAGCTTCTGAAAGAGCATTTTCATACCTTTCAGCATCAAGAGTCAAAGTCTGTATCGCTAAAGCCAGAGCACCAGCTTGAACATCTTTTTCCTGGAGTATTTGTTCCGCCGCCAATTTTAAAGCTTGCTCACCTTCGAGTTTAGCCTGGAGCGCGCGAACACTTAACTCTGAATCATTTAAAGAGGCATAATTGTTCAGAATAATTTTATGGGATTCTTCAACAGATTTTTCAAACTGACTCATCGCTAGTACTTGTTTTTCAATAGTCTCGTGAGCACCAGCAAGTGCATTCTCAAGAAGATCCACATCCTTAACCTGAGCTTTAAGCGTATTTTCCAAAGCTATAGTATGCTCTTGCTTTTCTAAAAGGGCATCGGAAAGAATCAATCTCTGATCTTTCTCCCCTTCAATTCTAAGCTCTAGCATCTTAATACGATCTCCAGAAACATTTAACGCTATTGCATTCTCTTCCAACAATTTTTGAGATGCAGCAAGAGCATTCTCGAATTTAACAATATCTTTTCTCAAATTAGCAATAGTTTCGTTAAAGATATACTCTTGAGCCTCTCTTTCCCTAAGAACAAGTTCAGCCGTTTTTCTCTGATCAATTTCTTCATCAATCTTATTCTGAAGAGCCTGTGCTCCCTCCTGAGACTCGATTAAGGCGATATAACTATTAAAAATGATCCCTTGTGCTTCGTTAAGATCATCTTCTACTTTTTTCGATTCATTTAAAGCTAAAATGTTTGCTTCGATAAGTCCTTTTGCGTGCAAGAGATCATTCTCGAGACGCTCTACATCGCTCGCTTTAACAAGAAGCGCCTCATCTAAAGCTGCAGCGCGTCTCTCTTGTTCCAAAAGTGCGCCAGTCAAGGCTTTATGTGTGCCTAGCTCGTCTTGCATCTGACTTTCGAATTGTTTTTTAGATTCTGAAAACTGAGCATTAAGTGCAATAATGCTCCGCTTTTCTACTCCCAGAGCTTCAGCTAGCTTAGTTTTTTGATCGATCTCTTCTTCAAGCTTTTTTTGCAAATAAGAGGAGTTATCTTCAAGCCGAGTTATGTCTTGTGAATTACTAGAAACTAGCTCTTTAGAAGAAGCTAAAGCAATTTCTAGCAATTCCAAATTTAAAACGAAGTTCCTTAAAGTTTCTTCAAGAGCTGACAATTGCTCTTCTTTTTCTAAAAGAGCTTCTGAAAGTGAATTTTTTTGTTTTGCTTGGTCATCTAATCTTTGTTGCAATGAAAATGAATTCTTTTGCGTTGTTTCTAAAGCAATTGCATTTTCCCAGGTAGAATCTTGCATTTCTTTTAAAGCAGTTTCAAGGCGAGTGACTTCCGCCACTAAAGAATTAAGCGACAGTTCTAAAGCTTCAGCGCGTTTTTGTTTATCCGCCGAGGTTTGAGCAAGCTCTTCAGCCTTGTCTTTTTGATTGGAATGCAAAACCATTTCAGCGTACAACCACGCGTGGAGCTGCTTGGAGGTTTCATTAGCCTCATCCAGAGCTTCAGTTAATTCTGCAACTTTAAGATTATTCTCATCCTTAACCTGACGATGCTGCTCCTGCAAATATTCCAAATCTCTATTTGTTGAAGCCTCTGCATTTTTTTTGTGAGCTGTAAATTCTACGGCGGCTAACTCGTATTGGTGCTTAAAATTTTCAATTTCTTGCTGTAAACTTCCAACTAGAGTATTTTTTTCCTCAACTGTGTTTTTCAATTTTGTTTTAGTTGCAATTTTCTTTGAGTTTTCTGTTTCTAAATTTGCTCTTAGATCTGAAATTAGACGCTTACTCTTGGCTTCTTTCACAGAAAAATTCTCAACAGCCTCTTTTAACTCATTACTTTTCGCGATATAAGCTAACTGCTGCTTTGAAAGCTCATGCTCCAAAGAAGCAATCTGTATTGTCTTATTTTCTAAAGCTTCTGACAAATGAAGTTGGGTGGTTTCAAGGACGCGCCCTCTCTTTTCAAAATCACCATGATTAAGCTCTGCAGCACGTTTCAAGTCTTCAATTTGGTGCTTTAAGTTGTCAAATTCTTGCGCACGGGTTTTTTCTAGATCGGCAATTGCTTTTTCAAGTTTAGCTGTAGTGCGTTCACGCTCTTGGATTTCAAGCTTTAATTCGTCCATCACCTCTTCATTTGCTGATAAAGCTTGGTTCAGTGTTGCAATTTTTTCCTTATCGCGAGGATCTCCTACTTGCTTAAAAAGCTGACTCTTAATTTCATAGACACTCTGAGTTTTCTCCGCAAGCTCCTGCCTTAGTAATCGAATTTTATGAGCCTGTTTCAAGTTGTGTTCTTTGAGTCCCTTTACCCGGTAATCATCCTCATCATCATCAAGGAGATTTTCAGAAGCGTTGAAAGAAAAACCATTTGTTTTAGCTAAAGCATTTGAGCGCGTAGCGCTGCCATCACTTGTCCCACTGACAAGAAGGCAACCAGCAAGACTCATAGCAAAGATGGTGCTCGTTCGCATTCCTGATCGTAATTGTTTGCGGAATTCTTTTGCTATATCTTGTGCATTCATTTGGTGAAACATCTGCGACGACCCTCTTTTTAAGTTATAAATCGTTTCCAAAAATTGAACTACAGGACCCAATTCCGAATTTTGCAGTTCACTCGAAATAGAGAAGTATGACCTATGACTGATAAGCTGTTTTGATTTAATTTTCAAGAGAAAAAATGGAATGGGAAAATTCGAGTGCAATTACTATAAGCTTAGTTTAGGTGTGTTATGCGAGAGTCAATATATCCCTTATCGTCAACCTGCACTTTTAACTGCACATAAAAAAAGTCTCGCTTTCATCGAAATACTCAAAAGTTTACTATAGAATTAACACGACTTCAGTTTTGTACTACGGATTTTTGAGCACTGTTGATTATGAGTCACTTACGTTTTAGATAGGACTGAGACCCTCTTCAAATCACTGAATTTGGGCTAAACCCACCATAAGGTTACCATGGAAGATAATATTAGATACACTAATCGATTGATCAAAGAAAAATCCCCTTATCTTTTACAACACGCCCACAATCCGGTAGACTGGTATCCCTGGGGGGATGAGGCATTTGAAGCTTCTCGAAATGAAAATAAACCAATCTTCTTATCGATAGGTTATTCAACTTGTCATTGGTGCCATGTTATGGAGAAGGAATCTTTTGAAAATCCGCATATTGCGTCTGCAATGAACGAGGCATTTATAAATATAAAAGTAGATCGAGAAGAGCTTCCCGGGGTTGATTCTCTTTACATGGAATTTGCCCAAAGCATGATATCAGGAGCTTCCGGATGGCCTTTAAATGTTATGCTTACCCCTGAATTGCATCCTTTTTTTGCAGCTACATACTTGCCTCCTTTTCGTGCTCATGGAATGATGGGTTTGTCGGAACTCATTGAACAGATGAGCGAAACATGGAACAATGAAGAAGAACGTGAGCAGCTTGAAAATCAGTCCAATTATATAATGCAACTCTATGCAAAAAGTTTTCCTGAAGATAGTGTGGGTGAAATTCTTTATAAAGAGGAAGCTATTGAAGCTGCTGAGATTTTATTTAGAATGACCGATCCGGTGCATGGGGGAATAAGAGGCGAACCGAAATTCCCCCTTGGTTATTACATCAACTTTCTTTTAACTTTTTCAGCGACAAAAAAAGATAGCAGAGCTCTTTTTATTGTTGAACGCACACTTGAAATGATGCATAGAGGCGGAATTTATGACCACCTAGGTGGAGGCTTTTCACGATATAGCATCGATGAAAATTGGTTTTTACCTCACTTCGAAAAGATGCTATATGATAATGCACTACTTGCAAAAGCTTATTTTGAAGGATGGCAAGCTACAAAAAAACCACTTTACAAGCAAGTTTCAACAGAAATCTTAAATTATCTAATTCGTGACATGATGCATCCTGGGGGAGGATTCTACGCTGCTGAAGATGCTGACTCAGAGGGTCACGAGGGTTACTTTTACACATGGCCTTACAATGAAGTAATGCAGTTGTTAGGTGATTCCGGAAAAATTTTCTGCAAGTACTATGGCATTAACAAAGACGGAAATTTTGAAGATCGAAACATTTTACATCTTAGTACGTCTCTCGATGATTTTGCAGAAAAAAACGGATTAAATTTCGAAGAATTTACATCACTCATTACATCTCTCCAAAGAAAACTGTGGGCTGCCCGAGAAAAACGGGTACACCCTCATAAAGACACAAAAATTATTGCTTCATGGAACGGTTTATTAATCGATGCACTAGCTACTGCTGCAGATCCCGAAGACACACAACAATATTTGCAAGCAGCTATAAACACAGCTAATTTTATTAAGCAAAACCTTTTTATTAATCAACGCCTTAAGAGAAGTTGGTGCGATGGACAGGTTTCTTTAAACGGAGTTTTTGAAGACTATGCTGCCATCATAAAAGGATCAATCACATTATTTGAGGCTAACGCTGGCACTGAATGGTTACAATGGGCTATAGACCTTTGCAAAATTGTGGATGAACTGTTCAAAAGCCCCCAGGGCGCTTACTTCCAAACAAGCACGGAAGAGAAGAATATTATTTTAAGGAGATGCCATTTTTCAGATGGTGCTGAACCATCAGGCAACAGCTTACATTGTGAAAATCTGTTAAGGCTTTATGACATTACGCATGATGATCTTTTCCTGAGTAATGCGGAAGGCATTTTAAAAGCCTCTGAGGAGCAAATACGTAGCTATCCTGTAGGCTTTATCTATGCATTAATGAATATTAATCGGTTCCACACAATTAACCGCACAACAATTGTGATTGCCCTCAATAAAACCTCTTCCCTTAAAGAGGAAATAGCCGAATTATTATATGGTCATTACATTCCTCATAAAAGCGTGATCTGGAGAAGAGAAGATGATGTTGCTCTTTTAGAGTTAATTCCCGAATTAAAGCTCCAAGGCCCAATAAACGGCGAAACGACTTTGTATATATGTCATCAGGGGCGTTGCTTAAAACCGCTTACTAACCTCACGGAAATGAAGGCAGCAGCATTTGAATGAGGTGAAATGGGAGCTTAGATGATCTATATTTGTTCACAAAAAAGCAACCCTGAAGTCACTCCATCAGGGCCTACACTAGATCCTTAACATATACACTTCCCTCTG
>JACDDG010000061.1:6371-9654 GCA_013817115.1 Parachlamydiaceae bacterium
ACATTGCTGACGGTACGGACGCCTAGATTTATACGTTTAATTAGGGAAATTCTCTATATGTTGTTCACCTAACCTACCAAAGTACATAGCTTTTCGTCCTTCAATAAATACAAAGTATGAAACAACTCCTGCTGCTTTGATTTGCTTAATAAATTCTTGATATCGAATTTTGCCTAATTGACTATGTTGAATGGCTTGAGCAATTTTGTCTGCACTAAAAATTTGCGCGATTTTATCTTCAGTCCGGAAGAGGCTGGGTACCACGTGAGCCTCAGTCTTAGAATAATATGTTTTACATGCGGCTAAAAAATCAGCGTAATATGATACAATATTTGCTTCATTCAATCGTGAGATTACTTCAGGAAATACGATCTTTTCTTGATCCGAAAGCCTGCTACACTCACTGACAACTTCAGTATTCATTAAAACCACCTATTTAATTGGAATTTCATCCCACTTATGGGCACAAACAATTTCTCGTAAAAGTTTGATAATTTCTATTTTTTGCTCTTTTTCTAAATGACCAAAAAATTCATTTTCATTAGCATCAGCTAATTTTTTTAATTTAGGCAAAAGTTTTTTACCAGAATCGGACAACGTTATCTCTTGATAACGCCGATCTTTGCTGGACTCTACTCTAAAAATAAATTGCTTAAGATATAGTCTATCTAGCAGTTTAGAGACTGCTCCTCTGGTCATTTTTGTCGAGGATGCGATTTGTGCGGGAGAAAGAACTTTTTGATCATTCAGCAAGTTAAGCACCACCCATTCTCCAACACCAACGTCATGTGATGCTAACTTTTTAGCAAACGATGCAGAGACGTGATTGGACACAAAACGCAGCCAATAGCCTACGTGTATTTCTAAAGTATTTGAATTTTTCATATTTTCATGCTAGTTTCTTTGACAATAATTGTCAAGGAAACTAATCTTTGAATTTACTTTTAAACTTTTTCTGAGGACAATAAAAAAAAGTCCCCCAACAGCCCTCTATTGGCCACATCTTTTTACGAAAGAACAGCCCTAAAGTCCCGATAGGGATAGCCCTGTTTGCCATTTTAGGCGCTCTTATTTACCGACCTTAAAACTCTTTCAATATTGAGCGATAACTGTTAAAATGAGTCAACATTTTTACAAACAAATCTCTTTATGCATCAGCAACCAATCCCAGTTGAAATATGGACTTTACGCGCAAAAAATCATGCCGATCTGATTGCGCCGCAAGCTGACGCCTTTTTAAAAAGACGAGGTTTAGGCCTCAAACATCCTGTGCTTGATTTCTTATTTACCTATTACAGCTGTTCCCCTTTAAAGCTAAAGCAGTGGGTGCCTTCATTTGAAGAAACATTAATAATAACACCGGAAGTTCGAAAAGAAAATTCTTGGCTGACGAATTATTGGTTTATTTCTGATGGAAATACGTTATCAGTCAATAGAGAACGTATTCCAGCGAACACATTTGGCCTAGCAGCTTTTGTGGAAGAACTTTGTAGTAACGTTTTGCAAAAACCTCCTCGCTTTGGTTGTTATGGCCTTCATGAATGGGCAATGGTTTATAAATCCTCCACTGAAGCTATTAGACATAAGGGGTTTCGCCTTCGTTTATCACCTGAAGAGTTAGCTAGCTTTGTTGAAAGCCAATCGATATGCTGTTCGCATTATGACGCCTATCGATTTTTCACTGAAGAAGCCCGTCCCCTTAATATTCTTAATCCATTGCTTGATACACGTTTACAAATGGAGCAAAGTGGGTGTTTGCATGCGAATATGGATCTTTACAAATGGGCATCCAAGCTATGGCCATGGATAGGATCTGATTTAATAGCAAAAGCATTCCTGCTAGCTGTCGAAGGACGTGAGTTGGACATGCGAGCAAGCCCCTATGAACTAACTGATGAGGGCTATGAGCCTATACTAATCGAAACAGAAGAAGGACGTAAGCAATATCAAAAAGAACAGCAGCTTTATGCGGAGCGTTCTCTTCCCTTACGAGAAGAGCTGCGGGCATTTTGCAAACGCTTTTTAACACTTCAAAAAGATCCCTTAACTACTTCAGCCACCTATATTTAAGTTAAGAATTATTTTTATTTTTGTTCCTTTTGTCTACTCTGATGCTGATTACGGCTCTAACTTAATCCCCTTGACAACTTTCTTTCACGATAGCATCTTCCGAAATGTAACAAATCAAAAAATAGGAGTACCATGAAAGCAATTCAAATGTCTCAAGTTGGCGGCCCGGAAGTTTTAAAAATAGCTGAGGTTGAAATAGATAAACCTCAGAAAGGCCAAACTTTAGTTCGCATTGAGGCTGCCGGGGTTAATTTTATAGATATATACCAACGGCGTGGAACATATCCAACCAAACTCCCCTACATTCCTGGATTGGAAGGCGCTGGAGTTGTAGAAGCGGTCGGAGAGGGTGTTTTTCACGTCAAAATTGGAGATCGGGTTGCCTATGTACATGAACCTGGTTCATACGCAGAAAAAGTTTTAGTGAGTGGAGAACATTTAATTCCTCTTCCTGCTGATCTTTCGTTTGAACAAGGCGCAGCATTCCCTTTACAGGGCATGACAGCACACTATTTGCTCCATGAATTTAGGAAAGTAAAGCCAAATGACATCGTTTTAATCCATGCTGCTGCAGGAGGAATGGGGCTTTTACTTGTCCAATGGGCAAAACATCTGGGAGCCAAAGTTTTGGGAACTACATCCTCAGAAGAAAAAGCAAAGATCGCTAAAGATGCAGGTGCTGATGAAGTAATCATTTATACCAAGCAAGATTTTGCGAAGGAAGTAAAACGTTTAACAAACAATCATGGAGCAGACTTAATTATTGACGGAGTAGCTAAAACGACATTTCCCGGTAATTTGGAAGCCGCGGCCTTGCGTGGTAATATTGTGATTTATGGTGCCGCAAGTGGGCCTGCAGATCCGATCTCTCCGAATGTATTAATGGCACACTCACTGACAATCTCTGGGGGCATGCTATTTAATTACATAATGACTAAAGAAGAGTTAAAAATGCGCTCTAAAGCTGTTATAGAAGGGGTTCAGCAAGGCTGGTTAAAATTGCGAATTGACCAAACGTTCCCGTTAGAAAAGGCTGCTGAGGCGCATCAAAAGCTTGAGGACCGGAAAACTTCGGGGAAAGTTTTGTTGAGTACAACGAGAAGTTAACAATACACCGGATGGTAGGGTGTATACCGAAGTGCGATCAAATTTTGGATTTTTGGCTTTGAGAAAGCCCCGTGATTGAGCTGTCAAAAACGACCCAATATTATAA
>JACDDG010000061.1:9664-10071 GCA_013817115.1 Parachlamydiaceae bacterium
GCTCAATCGCGGGGCTTTCTCTTTGCCAAAAACCAAAATTTGAACGCACTTCGGTATAAAGTTAAAGGCAAACAAGTGCGCAGGATTTGATGGCAAATTTTGTCCACATATTTATGCGTAAAAAATCTAGGCGTCCGGACAGTCAGCAATGTACCCGGAGCTCCAGAGGGAGCGGTACATGTCTAGCCCATAGTGTAGGCCCTGAGGGGGCCAAACTATGGGTCGATTAAAATCTGCCCGAAGTTTTGGGAGAGCGATATATGCCTCTCTCCGGGTGCATCCCGATGTCATAAACTTAAGGAAAAAAAACCCTCCGATTTTACTAAGATTGAAATGCCTTCCAGCCTGTAGGGCTGACTAGGGCATCGCCCCACTCGCATCAAGCAAACGCGCGGAGGGCTTACAGC
>JACDDG010000062.1 GCA_013817115.1 Parachlamydiaceae bacterium
CGTGTGCTGTAGATCAAGGCGAGCAAATTCATACTGGTAGGGGCGGGAAGGAAAAGGCGTCTGTAGGTTGTCTAACAGCCAATTATAGATGTCACGATTGTTTTCAAATTCCAATGTGCAAATCGAATGAGTGATCCCTTCAATAGCATCGGAAATAGGATGGGCATAATCGTACATTGGATAAATGCACCATTCATTTTTAGTCATGTGGTGCTCAGCATGTCTAATGCGATAGAGCAAAGGATCGCGCATTTTCATATTTGCTGAGGCCATGTCAATTCTGGCTCGTAAAACATATTTGCCGTCTGGAAATTCACCTGCGCGCATACGCTTAAATAAGTCGAGGTTTTCTTCAACGGTTTGCGATGCAAACGGGCTGATTTTTCCAGCTGTTGTTACAGTGCCTCGATATTGACGCGTTTCTTCTTCAGTTAATCCACAAACATACGCTTTGCCTGACTGTATGAGTTCTAGTGCACATTCATACATCTTACCGAAATAATCTGAAGCGTGAAATAACTTGCCCTTCCAGTCAAATCCGAGCCATTGGATGTCATTTTCAATAGCATGTTCGTAAGAAATGTCTTCTTTATCGGGATTGGTATCGTCGAATCTCAGGTGGCACACGCTTTGATATTCATTGGCGATACCAAAGTTTAGGCAAATAGATTTCGCGTGGCCAATATGTAAAAATCCATTTGGTTCGGGAGGGAATCGTGTGATTACCTTGCCATGATTTTTGCCTTCGCGTACATCTTCTTCGATGATTCTGCGGATAAAATCTTTTGACGTTGTCGTTTCTTCCATTATTGTCTCTTTTAAAAAATTTCTGAGGCCTAGAACTGCGTTCAATAGATTCGCTTAAAACAAAAATTATTTTAGAATCAAGATTCCCTTTTTGGGTGTCGTGGCATACACTAGTGTGTAGACGCGAAAAACAAAGGGGGGAAGATTTGAGAACTAAAATTTTTTTTGTTAGGCGAACTTGTCAAACGCAGTACTAATTTAAAGCTTTCTAATGTTTTCTTTGGCTTCCCATCGCATCTTTGATCTCTAAAATTTCTAGAACGATTTCATCGATTGTTTTGTCTGATGTATCAACAATGATCGCGTCATCAGCCTTTATCAATGGAGAAGTTACACGCGTAGAGTCGTAATTATCACGTTTATTAATGTCTTCAATTGCTTTTTCAATTGTAAGATTTGAACTCTCTTCAGGGAATTTCGCTTTAAGCTCAATGAAACGACGTTCTGCGCGAACTTCGATTCTAGCAGTTAGGAAAATTTTCAAATCAGCTTTCGGGAAAACCACAGAGCCTAAATCGCGCCCTTCAAAGACCGCATTAACTCCGTTTGAAAAATCACGTTGCATTGAAACTAATTTATCACGCACAGCGGGATTAGCAGCGACTCTTGAAACTTGCGAGGTCACTTGATCTCCTCGAATGGGAAGTGTGACATCCTGCTTGTTAACCCAATAGTGTCTTTCTCCACGCTTAATTTTAATCTCGAAGAGAAATTCTTTGAGTAAAGCGTCCATTTGAGAAGGATCGTCGATATCTATTTTTTTTTCGATGGCTAGCCAAGTGATTCCACGGTACATAGCGCCTGTATCAAAGTAGATGTATCCAAGCTCTTCAGCTAATTTTCTGGCAATTGTACTTTTTCCTGTAGCTATGGGTCCGTCAAGAGTAATGATCATCGTAAAATCTCCTGAGCGAATTTAGCGTTCATGAAAAAGTAGACTAGGGGAACAGTGAAAATGATGGAATCAGCGGTGTCTAATACTCCGCCTAATCCCGGAAGTTGGTTACTATCTTTGACTTCACAATCTCTTTTAAGGAGCGATTCAGCTAGATCTCCAAACTGACCAACGACTCCAATGATAGTTCCTAAACAAAGTGCCTCATTAAGACTCAAAGTGAAGGGGAGTGAAAAGTACTGAGTGACAAAATAAAAAGCAAGGCTCATAAGTATCGCAGCAAGAAGCCCTCCAATTGAACCTTCGATAGTTTTTGAAGGGCTAATATACGGGGTAATTTTATGTTTTCCAAAGTTTTTGCCTATAAAGTAAGCTCCGATATCTGTCATTTTGGTGACTAAAAGCAAATATGTAAGCCATAGGCGTCCATCTTGTAAAGATTCTGCCGGGAAAAAATAATTAATTTGAATCATACCTGTAAGAGGTAGTGTCAGGTAGACCAAGCCAAAAAGGGTTATCGCAATATTTGACATGGAGTTTTGACCTTTGTCAAAAAAATAGGCAAAAGCTCCAACCATCGTAAGCAATAAAGTGAGCTGAGGAAGCATTGGAAAGACATGATACTGCGTGCTTATGTATGTGGCAAAAAGATATACCATCGAAGATGCGATAGCGTAATAAGCTAAAGGTTGATATTTCTTATTTCTAGCCATGGCATAAAATTCCCAAAGTGCCATACCAATAATACCAGCAATGAGCGCTATGAAAAAGATTTTGAGGTACTGATTAGTAGATAAATAAATGGCTAAAAACATTGTAATAGTGGAAAGGTTCCCAAAAATAAAGCGTTGTTTTAAATTGCTCATGGATTGAATGTTCATTGTGTGCCCAATCGCCTTTGTCTAGTTTGATAATTGAGTAGGGCCTCTAGTAAATGTTTAGGGCGAAAGCTAGGCCACAAAATATTGGTGACATAAATTTCACTATAAGAAAGCTGCCACAAAAGATAGTTGCTAAGACGCATTTCTCCACTGGTTCGAATTAAAAGGTCAGGGTCTGGCCAAGCTGCAGTATCGAGATGGCTAGCAATTAGATCTTCAGAAATGGATTCTTCAGAAATTTCTTTCCTCGCTATTTGTCCGGCAATAGTGCGTATTGCTCTGCAAATCTCATCTCTGCTACCGTAATTAAGTGCAAGTACCATATCAATGCCTTGACAGTGATCTGTTGCGTCCTTTGTGTGTTGGATAGTGGTTTGCACATATTCAGCTAGTCGATCTAACACCCCAATGGTATGCAATTTGATGCCATAGTCAAGCATTATGGGGCGTTGTTCAATTAGAAAACTATGGAGAAGCCACATTAAGGCATTAATTTCTTCTTGCGGTCTTGCCCAGTTTTCAGTTGAAAAAAGATAAAAAGTGATGACTTTGATATCAAGCTCTTTAGCTGCCTTAACGATGTCAATAAGGTTATTACCACCCTGACGATGCCCTTCTTCCTTATGGACCCTATGCTCTAATGCCCATCGACGGTTTCCATCAGGAATGAAGGCTACGTGTTTTGGGAGCTTGTCGTTGTTTAAGGAAGCAAGTTCATGCTGTTCAAAATAGCGGGTTCTAGTCGGGCACATATATGCTCATTAATCTCCGGTTTTAAGAACATCCATGAAGGCGCTTTGTGGGATATTGACTTTACCAATTTCCTTCATGCGCTTCTTCCCTTTCTTCTGCTTCTCCCAAAGCTTACGCTTGCGGGAAATATCCCCCCCGTAGCATTTAGCCGTAACATTCTTACTCATAGCTTTAATTGTTTCTCTAGCCACAATTTTACCGCCAATGGCAGCTTGGATTGGCACCTTAAACATTTGCATTGGAATGACTTCTGCCAGCTTCTCGCAAAGAGCTCGGCCTTTGGACTCAGATTTTGAGCGGTGAACAAGACATGAAAATGCATCTACAGGTTCGTCATTGATCCGAATTTCTAATTTGACAATATCGCTCTTTTCGTAACTATCGAATTCATAGTCAAATGAGCCATACCCTTTAGTCGTAGATTTCAGTTTGTCATTGAAGTCTGTAATGATCTCGTTCATAGGGATTCGGTAGGTGAGCATTAGACGTCTAGAATCTAAAGTCTCGGTCTTTTCGCAGAGTCCGCGTTTGTCCATTCCTAAAGCCATCATGGATCCAAGAAATTCAGAAGGAACGATAATGTGGCATTTAACCCAAGGCTCTTCGACCTTACTGATCATTGTCGGATCTGGATAAAGAGTAGGATTGTCAACCTCTAATGTGCTTCCATCATGTAAAGTAAACTTGTAGATAACACTTGGCGCTGTAGAAATAATGTCGAGGTCGAACTCTCTTTGTAATCTTTCAAAAACAATTTCTAGGTGCAAAAGCCCTAGAAATCCACAACGAAAGCCGAAGCCTAATGCCATGCTACTGTCTTGTTCAAGGTGTAGAGCAGAGTCATTCAATCTTAATTTTTCTAGAGCGTCACGTAATGTTTCGAAATCGGAACTATCGATCGGGTAGATTCCTGCGAACACCACAGGTGAGATAATTTTAAATCCTGGAAGTGGTTCTGGAGCTGAATTCCGTTGAGTAGTAATTGTATCGCCGATTTTGATGTCGGAAGTGTTTTTGATGTTAGCAATAAAATAGCCCACATCGCCGGGATAAAGAGCAACTACAGCAGTTTCTTTGGGAAGAAATTTTCCAACCTCTAAGATCTCAAATCCTTTGTCAGTCGCCATCATTTTAATGGCAGTGCCCTTCCTAATCTCGCCGCTGATGATCCGCACATACACCATTACTCCGCGATAAACGTCGTAATGAGAGTCAAATACAAGCGCTCGAAGTTTATCATCTTCAGGTTCTTTAGGGCAGGGGACTTCACGGATAATACGATCTAGAATTTCAGATATTCCTATACCTGACTTTGCCGAGCAGCAAACTGCATCTGAAGCGTCAATGCCGATGACATCTTCGATCTGGCGACGCACTTCTTCGATATCTGCATTGGGTAAGTCGATTTTATTGATGACCGGGACAATTTCAAGGTTTCTATCAAGAGCAAGGTGTACGTTGGCAAGTGTTTGAGCTTGAACCCCTTGACAAGCATCGATAACTAATAGAGCTCCTTCGCATGCAGATAGTGAGCGAGAAACTTCATATGTAAAATCTACGTGGCCAGGGGTATCGATGAGATTTATTTGGTATATTTCGCCATTTGAGTCTTCGTAGACCATAGTGACAGGGTGTGCTTTGATGGTGATTCCGCGTTCGCGTTCAAGATCCATATCATCAAGTACTTGCTCTTGCATTTCTCTCTTTTCAACAGTATGAGTAAGTTCTAAGAGACGATCTGCAATTGTCGATTTTCCATGATCAATGTGTGCAATGATGGAAAAATTTCTAATATTCTTTAGTGGGTATTTAGACATGTTTTGAGTAGCCGGGATTGTTAATCATGCGGCCAAGATGACTCGAACATCCACCGAGTTTCCCCGACTAGAACCTGAATCTAGCGCGTCTACCAATTCCGCCATGGCCGCGAATATGGTAATAAAGTGCTAGCTTACTCTATTGTTATTTTTCATGTCAATTGAAAGAATAGGTGGTCGACATGAGATCATACAGCAAAATCCCAGAAGAGAACCTTCTTTAGTTCTTGCCGTATGAACTCATATCGACCATCTTAAGATTCTTTGATACTTAAGGTCTTACATCCAAATTATTTTTTACATCAACTACACCCGAAACTTTTTCAGCGATACGTGTAGCCAAAGCTTTTTCTTCCTCGCTTTTAACCGTTCCGCTAAGAGTAACAACGCCAGATGATGCATCCACAGTAACATTTTTTAAATTGCTTGCCAATTGTGTGTTAGCCAACAAAGTTTTACGGATGTTTTGTGAAATTAATCCATCTCTAGTTGTATTTAAATCAGGATTTGCTTGTACTGATGTCGTTGACGGAGTAGTGTCTTTTGTGTTCGGAGTGTCATAAAGAGTTAAATATCCGAGAAGTAGTAGCAAGGGGATTCCAGCAGCAAGCAGCCATTTTCCAAGAGTGCTTTCTTTTTCTTTATCATCTACGTCAATATCTCTAACATGTTTGTCTGAAGTTGTTTCTTTATCAAAGCTTAAATGAGGAGCCCAGTTGCGAAATTCATCATCAATTTCTTCTTTAGATAGACTATATTTCTCTTGTATTTTTGCTACAAATTGATCGTAGCGGCCACCAATTTGTCTTACATCTTCGTCAGTTAATCTATCCCATCTTTCTATAATGTGGCGTTTAATTTCTTGCCAGTGTGTGCTAAATTGTTCTTTATTCATGATAAGGTCTCCTTTTTGATTTAATTTTCTATGATTTAACCTAAATTTCAGATCCTGCATATTTTTTTCAGTCAAATAAGTCTGGTCAGGCCAAGAGGGTGCAGCGAATATGAATGTTGCTTATTTAGGACAGTATGAATTATAAATTATTTTGTAAAGTATTTTTTTTCTTTTGTATTGGGGTTGAGTGCAATATGTCCTCTCTATGAACTCTGTGGTTGTAAATTAATTACAGTGCTGCAACAAATTTGCTTGCCGAATCTTGCACTTCATGCCAACCTAGCTTTTCATTGTACTCATTTACAAGAAAAAGTAACATTTTAGGTTGAATCAAGAAGTCATTTGTAAGATAATGGATTGTTTAACCTAGGTTTAAATTTATATGAATACTCAGCAATTTGACAAAAATCATCCTTTTTTAGCTTCCATAAAGGAGCGTTATTGGCTCTCCCATGGTAATTCTCTTCGACAAACACACCATGTTGTACTTGATCTTGCAGGATCAGGCTATAAATATGATAGTGGCGACAGCATTGCTATCATCCCAGTAAATGTTCCGGAAGTAGTTATGCGCACCATCGCTGCCATGAAATCATTTCCGGATTGCATGGTAATAGATAAGAGAACCCAACAATCGTTTACGCTAGAGGAATTCCTGTCTCGTAAAGCAAATTTAGGCGCAATTAGTCGGAAGCTTATGGGCGAAATAACAGCACGGCAGCCTGTCCAAGGAAAAAAGCTTCATCTTGAGTGGTTGTTACACGAAGACAATCGAGATGCTTTTAAGGCTTATTTAGAGGTGCACCACCTTTGGGATCTTTTGGATGAAAATAGTGAAGTAAATTTTACTCCACAAGAAATTGCCGATCTTTTAATGCCACTTTTGCCACGATATTATTCGATTGCTTCTTCGCAGAAAGTTGTTGGCGATGAGGTTCATTTGACAATTTCAAGGCTGCATTATATGAGTAATGGGCATGAACGATTCGGAGTTTGTACTTACTATGTTTGCAGTTTAGCTCCGATGAATACCCCTGATCTTCCAGTTTATATCCAACCAAATCATGGATTTACTTTACCATCTGACACTTCTATCGATATTATTATGGTTGGTCCGGGCACAGGGGTTGCACCTTTCCGCTCGTTTGTGCAAGAACGCATCAAAACTGAAGCTACAGGGCGAAATTGGTTATTTTTTGGTGAGTGGCACGAAGAAACAGATTTCTTTTACCGAGAACTTTGGGAAGAGGCCGAAAGTCTAGGCAAATTACGTATTAGTACGGCCTTTTCACGTGATCAAGAACATAAAATTTATGTTCAAAATCGGATGTGGGAAGCGCGTGATGATCTTTATGCATGGCTAGAAAAGGGGGCTTTTTTATACGTTTGCGGTGATGCACATCGCATGGCTAAAGATGTTGAATCAATGCTGATTCGCATCATTGAATGCTGCGGAGGAAAAACGGAACAAGAAGCAAAAGATTATGTAAAAGCTTTGCGGGTTGACAAGCGATATCTTCGTGATGTGTATTAAGGGTTAGCGATCATCAATCAGTTTCAAAAAATTATATCTGGGGCCAGTACACCATATCATTTAAATTGACATGGTGTACTAGCAAACCTCCAGATATTTTTTTCCTGTATTAAAATTTCTTGTGTTGAATTCATTCGGTTGTTACGATGAATGATTTACAGCTTTGGAGTTCATACCATGTGGAAAACCCTTTGTGCAATTATTTTTGGCGCTCTTGGATTCTCGTTAGTAACGATTACGACGGGATGGAATTCACCAACGTCCAATATTTCTTTCGATAATCCCATCAGCTTGAATGATTTATCATTGACAATGCCTGCCAGGAAGATTGAGAAAAGTTTGAAAAAAGCAACTCTTCTTCTTGAGCAAGGGGAGATTGTTCAAGCAATGAACATCATCAAAATGCATGAAAAGCTGTTTGATTACGAAACATCGGTCGGCAGGCAATGGTTAGATCTTTACATTTCAGCTAGTATAGCTTCTAGAGACTATCCTCAGCTTATTGCTCTTTTTCAAAGATTTCCCGAGTCTTTTTGGGCTAATGAAGAAGCGTCTTTACATTTAGGGAATGCTCTAATTACTGCTCAAAATGCTGACGAATACAGCCTCTTGCGTCATGGTTGGAGAGGAAAAGAATCTCGTCAACAAGAATGGCTCTTTCTGGATGTGGATACTTTGCTTTTAAGCAATCAAAACGAAGAAGCTATCAAAATGCTGCAATCAAATTGCTTGGCAGGAACGGAAGATTGCCAACGACTAGTTCGTCTTGCCCTCCTGTCTGTAAACGATAACCCCAAGGTCGCTTGGGAGTATTTGACGGAAGCCGGTTTAAAGGATCCGCAGAATCCAGACATTCATACCTATCGCGCTAGACTTTTGGAATCGGTTGGAAAAAATGCTTTGGCCCTGTCGGAATATACTTCTGCCGTAAATACAGCACCATCAAATATTTTTCTAAAAGATCAGTTAGCAGACTTTTATTTAAGGCATGGACAATTTCCACATGCTCGTTCTGTTTGGCTTGAAACCTTAAATGGACCCACTCTAGATACAATCTGGCTTAAGGCTGTTTTTTGGAGTCGGATGATTTCCCCAATTACTTTTAAGTGGTCAACACTTTCACCTCCTGTGGGCAAGTCTCATGCTTTTAATCTTTATCTTTTAGGGCTGGAAGCTGACCAGTTTTGGAATGAATCACTTTTTGATAAAATTCCAAATGCTCAAGTTTTGCTTGAAACTCAACAAGCAACATTTTGGATGCGCTTGCTTGATCATTTGAAGAATCGACGTGAAAATTCGGCCTTAAAGCTTATAGAAGCCAATATTTTTGCTGACGAATTATGGGATTCTTCTTTAGAGCGTGCCTTACATCAAATTTTGACTTATCGTAAAACTGGAAAAATGCCGGTTACTGATGATGCAAGCAAGGAACTAGAAGTTACCAAGATTGCAAAGGCGTATAATGCTCAAGGTAATCCTTTTTTTGCCGCTCTAAACAGAATGTCTAACATGTCAATTGTGCAAGATGGCGTTAACGTGGAATTAAAATCACTTATTGATAGCGATGAGGCCTTTGCCGCAGCTTTTATTTCTGCTGGATGGCTGGAAGCGGGTTTGCAGTTGCACGCTATGGCAAAGTATCCGGATGAATTTCCCGATTGGGCTACAGCATCAATGATTGAAGCGATTAGTAGTAATCATAGCCCTGAGGGTGCTTTAAAATTTGCTATGGAGCAACCTCTTTCTCCTCGATTAGCAGGTGTGGTGGATGTGCTATTAAAGCTAAGCAAAGATGACAAATCCATGCTCGATAAGCTGCAAGTTTTCTCTCAGGAATCAACAGAAAAGGGCATAAAAGCTTCTTGGTTGCTTAGCTTAATATATATTGAGAAGGGTGAACCGTTAAAGGCTAAACAAACTATTATGGCTCAAGGCAAATTTGCTGATTCTGTCATAGGTAAAGAATCTCTTGCCCGCATCGCTCTTTTAGAAAATTATCCTGTACTTGCAACATCTTTTTACGAATCTATAGAGGATGTTTCTTCTGAAGCAAAATCCTATTTAGCCTGGAAAGCATATACGGAGAAAAAGTGGGAAAGAGCTCGTCAGTTAACTGAAGCGCTATTGAAGATTTATCCGGATAATTCAATGCTTAAAGAGAATTTGCATAAAATTTCTGAAGAAGAAAAAGTTGCTGTCAAGTAAAGAGGCCTGTAATCTAGGCGACCGTACAGTCAGCAATGTGCCCGAGGAGCTCCAGAGGGAGCTGTATATGTCTAGCCCATAGTGTAGGCCCTGAGGGGGCCAAACTATGGGTCGATTAAAAACTGCCGGGGGGCTCTGGAAGAGCGGTAGTGCGCTCGTGAGCGTACACATTTAGCAAGGTGAAAGTCCTTGTCAAAGGTAGCCAAGCCTTTGTAACTGAAAATAACTGCGTCACCGTGAGGTGGGGTGGGAAG